>CBEVTG010000091.1:0-6875 GCA_965552745.1 uncultured bacterium | reverse complement strand
ACCCTTCTTCGATCAGAAGTGCGTTGAGCATGCGGCCGTCCGCGAGCGTCACGTAGCGCAAAAGCCGGTCATACTTGTCCCTGCGGTCGGCCATAGGATCGGCATGAAGTGTGACCATTTTGCCGTCCACGAGGCTGCGGGTGAAAGCGGTCGCTTCCGGTCCGAAGTGCTCCATCGCCTGTCGCGAATGTGTGATCTCGGGACAGTCAACGCCCAGCAGGCGGATCGTTTCGTTCCGGCCGGAGGTACGCACGACGATCGTGTCGCCGTCGTGAATGCGCAGGACGCGAGCCTCGAGGACATCCGCCAGCGGTGCTGGGGACGCACTCCGGGACGGCTGCACGCAGGCGCAGAGCAGACCCAGCAGGCAGAGCAGCCCACACAACGGGGACGGGAGTCGGGAGGATCTCAAGGACACGTGCTCCAGGGGACGAAACATGGTATTCGCGCGGACATTTTACGCGAGGTGCGTCCCCGCGTGCGGTGGAGTATCCTAAGCCGGTGGTGGCGGGCCCCTTTCCACCGCCGTCCGCCAACCGAAAACTTTCAGGATCAAGGAGGTTTGAATTGAAACAACCTTCCACGAGAACCCTCACCCTCGGCGCAGCGGCCATCATTCTGGTGATGCTGATCTTTTTCGCGGCACAGTGCCGATCCGAAGAGGAGGAGGGGAGCCGCTGGGCCGTGGATCCCATCTGGGACGATGGACAGGCGGAGATCAGCGCCTACCAGGCAGTAGCCATGCGGTACGGCAAACCGCGCCAATACACGGATTATCAGATCGTGGTCAAGGAGCCGTTTTCAAAGCGCCTGCTCGTCAAGGCCGACCCGGACCATGATCCGGAGGATGTGATAACAGTTCTCAAGCTGAACCGCATCCTGAACTACCAGACAGGCGTCTACGCGTATCATCAAATGCTGTCTTTCTTCTTTGACGTGGAGGACATGCAGCCTCTGAAGTGGACGCTGGCGCACTTCGAGTGGTGCGGTAACACCTTCAAGATGTTCACCCGGCGCGAGCGTCAGGCGCGCCTCGAGACCCATACCTACTGGGATGGAGACGCGGATCAGGTGTTTGATCTGGAGTTTGACTCGAGCACGGTGTTTTACGACCAGCTCATGGTCTGGCTGCGGGCTCAGCAGTTCGAGCCCGGCACCAGCCGGACGCTGCGGGTCTATCCGACCCAGCTGTCATCCCGCGGACCGCGACCGGAGGAGGTGCAGGCCACCCTCACTGTGCCGGGACTGGAGGAGATCACGCTGGCCGGCGGCAATCGGCGCAAAGCCCTGCTCGTGCAGGTCGGCATGGCTGACGGGCTGCACCGCTTCTGGCTCGAGCCGGAGTTCCCGCGCCGGCTGCTGGGCTGGGATACGCCGGACGGAGAGCGCGGAAGGCTGCAATGGTCGAAGCGCCTGCCCTACTGGAAGCTCAACCAGCCTGGAGACGAGAGTTATCTGGATCCGCCCCCCGCGGGGCCGGCCGAGAACTCGGGTGACGTTCCGGAGCCTGAAATCGAGAGTTCAATCGAAGAGGATGAACCCGGGATTGAGGATCTTTCCGGGGTCGAAACGCCTCTTCCACTCGAGCAACCGGGGCCAGATGTCTCCGAAGTGAGCGAGCCATCGGGGCCGGTCGAACTGGACGAGCCCTGAGAGGTAACGGGAAGCGCCTGCGGCGACTGATGCGTCACTGAGGGCATTCAATCGTGCCACGGCCTGTGGCAAGACTTCCTGCGGGTAGCCCGGCAGGATCCCGAAGCCGAGAACCAGATCCGATTTCGGCCGCCGGAACAACGGCACCGAGGAGGTCGTGCCGCGCGAGGGCCACAGCAGAACATGGCCGCCGCCGACCACTGTCGGAGGCAGATCGGGAAGAACCTTGCCCAGGAAAGCGCCGGCGCTCTGCCACGGAAGAATGGTCTCCATCCACGGATGCGCGTTGGCCCAGTAGCCGCTCATCTTCCACAGTGCGAACAGCGGTTCCATGCGCAGGGCGAACTCCATCGTGGTGCGGTCCTCGGTATGCACGTGCTTGAGGAACGAAAGGCCGGCCAGGAATTCACTCGCTGCCGGGTCCTCACCCTCGTCCATCTCCACGCTGAGCTGGAGCGGAAAGAACCACTCCGCGAACGGTTGCGGCGCGCCACCGACCGTCCGGAATCCCTGCGGGCAGGGCACACAGAACCCCTCCACGTAGTCGAACCGGCCGTTCGTCATCGCCGTGGCCGCATCCTCGAGAACGGCCTCCAGGCGGTCATATAGAAGGAAGAAAGTGCGAACGCGTGGCTTGGCAGGCCGGAGGCGCAGCAGGGCCCGGGTGATGATGGCACACTGGCCGAGACCGGCTCGGGTGGCGTCAAATAGATCCGGCTCGATATCCGCGCTGCAGGTTCTAACCTGGCCGTCACCGGTGACGACTTCCAGCTCCGCCAGCTGATCGGCCTGCGTACCGTAACGGAACGAGGCCACACCGATGCCGGCCACAGAGACCGTGCCTCCAACCGTAACGCCCAGATTGTTGGTGAGCACCGGTGGAACCAGCCCGTGCGGCTGCAGGTGAGCAACCAGGTCCCGCCATACGACGCCGGCGCCACAGCGTACGGTCAGTGCTTCCACATCCAGTTCGGAAATCTGGTTGAGCGACGTCAGGTCGAGGACGAGACCGTCCTCGACCAGAGCCTGACCGCTCTGGGTGTGCGCTTCCCCGCGCGTGGCCACCTTGAGCCCGCTCTCGGCGGCGAAGCGCAACGTGCGGGCAACATCCTCGGCATCGGCCGGCCGAACCACGGCCCGGGGGCGCCGGTTCACCATGCGGCCGAAATCACCGCACCGGGCGTCCACCTCCTGAGCGGCGTCCAATAGATCTCCGCGCAGCGATTTTCTCAGTTTGCTCAGATCAGGCATTTGTTCTCCAGGATGAAGTAAAGATACCGGGGCAGGAGGAGGAGTTCAAGGACCGCCCTGTCTTCTCTCCTCCAGAGTCCTCCGGTAGAAGGCGATGTGATTTGCCACCAGTTTTTCGTAACCGAACTCGGAACGTATGTGTGCCTGCCCGGCCTGGCCCATCCGCCGGGCGCTTTCCCGGTCGGCCAGAACCTCGAGGATGGCTCGCGCCAGGCGATCAGGATCGTGTGGTGGCACGATACGGCCGCTGACGCCCTCCTCGACAACCTCTTTCGCACCGCCAACCGAGGAAGCCACAACCGGCACGCCGAGCAGCAACGCCTCCTTGACGACCGTTGGCGAGGCGTCGCAATCAACCGAGGGCAGTACGGACAGATCGAGAGCTGCGGTGATGCGGGGCACATCACGGCGGAAACCGAGGAACTTCACCGAATCCCCAAGGTCGAGCGAAGCGGCGAGATTTTTCAGATCATTCTCCCAGGTGCCTGTCCCCACGAGGAGAAAGCGCGCCCGCGGTAACTGTCGACGAACCTCCACGGCGGCACGCAGCAGATCGTCCTGGCCCTTGTCCGGTACCAGGCGGCCGATGACGCCAATGAGCGGATCGCCGGGAGCAGCACCGATCTCTTTGCGGAAGCCTGCTGCCTCGAGATCGCCCTCGAACTCCTCGAACCAGAGGGAAGGAGGGAGGACCGAAATACGCTCGGGATCCAGAAGGTGCCGCTCGAAATAGCGCTCGTAGCGTTCGAGCACCGTGCGGCTCACCACGGCCAGGCCGTCGATTCCCCGGGAGTAGAGCCAGCGGTTGGGGACGTTCCAGGCAACCCGTTTAGTATTGTGACGGGTCAGCAGTAGCGCATACGGCAGCTCGAACCAGCGCCGTGCCAGGGCGGCCGTCCAGGTGTCCTGGGAACCTGTTGTATGCACGACGTCAGGCCGCTCCTCCCGGGAGTACCGGGCGAGCTCCAGGGCATCGCGTACGAATGACACCATGTGCCGGGTTTTCAGAAAACGGCAAGCCCCGAAGACCGGAAGACCCATTCCTCTGGCTCGGCGTACCAGTTCGCCGTCCTCCGGTGCCCCGACCACGGCCTCGTGGCCACAGCGGGAAAGTTCCCGGGCCAGAAGAAGCACGTTGGAGGTCTGCCCCCCCCAGCCACGGTGAAAATCGAGCAGCAGGATCTTCATCCCCGGGCTGTCTGAGTCGAGGCGCCGGGTGCGCGGGAGGCTTCCGGGGTGGTGGATTCCTCCCAGGCTTTTTCCCATAAACGGGCGTACTTCAGAAACACGGCGGAGAAGCCGAGGTACGAGACAACGAGTCCGCGCGTGCCTTCCAGGAATCCGCCGCGCAGCACGTACATCTTGACGAAGCGCGCAGCAGGTCTCAGCAGCACATCCAGAGCACTCGCCCGCCGTCCTGACAGCCATTCATCTTCGGCGCCCCAGCGGGCATATTTCCACAGCTTGGGCGCGTACTGGCTGAAGGAACGGAACGAGTGGTGCACGAGCCGACCGCGCAGGCATCCCACTGGCGGTTCGATCTGGATCTCAGCATGCACCTGAGTATCTTCGTAGTGGCCGAGATCGCGACGGAAAAGCCGGATCACCTTGTCGGTTCCCCAGCCGCAGCGCCGCACCCGCCGGCCCAGCACATGGTTGGTACGATAGATCCAGTAGGCGTTAGCTTGCAGTTCTCCGGAAAGTAGTTCCCGAATCTCCTCCGCCAGGGCGGAGGGAACACGCTCGTCGGAATCCACGAGCAGGATCCATGGGTGAATGGCCTGGGGAATGGCCCAGTTCTTCTGCGAGGCGGAATAGCCGTAGGCGCGCTGAATGACGCGGGCACCGTGGCTCCGGGCGATCTCGAGGGTGCGGTCCGTGCTGAACGAATCGGCCACCAGGATCTCGTCCGCCCAGCGCACGGAGTCCAGGCAGGCATCCAGGTTTGCCTCCTCATTGAACGTGGGAACGATAACCGTCAACTTTTGCATCAGGACAGACCAGAGTTTGTCTAAGTTCGCATCGTAGCAGACGCTCGTGCGCAGCGTCAAAAGAGCCAGTGTCCGGTTCAGATGTCTCCTGATAATGGTTCATTGACCGGTTACGGTCAATGGTTTACGATACACTCAGTGCCCAAGGACACCCTTACCATTCGAGACAACCGGACCGGGAAGACGTACGAGATTCCCGTCCAGGACAATTCCATCCGCTCCATGGATCTGCGCCAGATTAAGGCGGCCGAGGGTGACTTCGGGATGGTGGGGTATGACCCCGCGCTCCTCAACACGGCCGTCTGCCGCAGTTCCATCACTTTCATCGATGGCGAGAAAGGCGTTCTCAACTATCGCGGCTATCCGATCGAGCAGCTCGCGGAACAATCAAATTTCCTCGAGGTCGCCTTCCTTATCGTCAACGGGGAGCTGCCTTCACCCGAGCAGTACATGAGATGGGAAAGCGAGATCACCCACCATACGATGGTGCACGAGAACGTCAAGAAATTCATGGACGGCTTCTGGCACGATGCCCACCCGATGGGCATTCTCGTGGGGACGGTTGGCGCGCTTTCCACCTTTTATCCGGACGCCAAGGATATCTTCAATCCCGATTGCCGCCGCAAGCAGTCGTACCGCCTGATCGCCAAGATGCCGACGCTGGCAGCCTTTGCCTACAGGCATAGCTGTGGAATGCCCTACGCCTATCCGGACAACGATCTCTCCTACGCCGGCAATTTCCTCAACATGATGTTTAAGATGACTGAGGTGAAGTACAAGCCGGATCCCGTTCTTGAGAAGGCCATCGATGTGCTGTTCATCCTGCACGCGGATCACGAGCAGAACTGCTCCACCAGCGCCATGCGCCTGGTCGGGAGCAGCCACGTGGATCCGTTCTCCGCCATGGCGGCGGCGGTTGCGGCTCTGTATGGACCCCTGCATGGAGGAGCCAACGAGGAAGTGCTCAAGATGCTGGCCGAGATTGGCTCCGTCTCCAAGGTGCCGGAGTTCATTAAGAAGGTCA
Organism: uncultured bacterium; assembly: GCA_965552745.1. Classification (GTDB taxonomy): domain Bacteria; phylum Acidobacteriota; class Polarisedimenticolia; order JAPUKU01; family JAPUKU01; genus JAPUKU01. Next base: position 956 of record CBEVTG010000091.1, on the reverse strand, counting down.
AAGCCGGCGAGGGCAGGCTGATGGGCTTCGGGCACCGCATTTACAAGTCTTACGACCCGCGGGCCCGCATCATCAAGTACATGGCTGAGCAGGTGTTCGATGTGCAGGGGTCGAGCCCCATGCTCGAGGTTGCCAAGGAACTCGAGCGCATCGCCCTGCAGGACGACTATTTCGTCACGCGACGGCTGTACCCGAACGTCGATTTCTATTCGGGGCTCATCTACCAGTCGATGGGTTTTCCGACCTCGATGTATCCCGTGCTTTTTGCCATCCCGCGCACGGCAGGCTGGATCGCCCAGTGGAAGGAGCTTCTACTGGATCCCGAGCAGAAGATCAGCCGTCCACGCCAGCTCTACTCGGGGGTTGACCGCCGCGAGTACGTGCCGCTGGCGCAACGGACCGGAACCCGCACTCCTGCCATTTCGCGGCGCTCGAACTGAAACGACTCATCCGCATAGCCACGTACCGTTTTACGTCGCACCCGCCTGCGGTTCAGCGACGGGATGCAGTGTGCAGGCTCAGTTTTCGGGTGATAACGGGTGGTTGATGGCCTGCTCGACCCAGTCCTGGGCCGAGTCCATTTCCGAAAGCGATTCCACGTCGATCGGCTGGGAAGACAGCCGGTCGTAGTAGATGGAGTAGAGGAATTCCCGCAGCAGGATCTGCTTCATTGGCACCGCCAGGCGCGAATAGATGCGCACCTGGTGACTCAGCGGAAAGTACTGCGCCACGATCGGCTGATTATTTTCGTCCCGGGGCAGAGGAGTATATTGCATGACCTTCGGGGGCTCGATGATCTCGGGCTGGCGGATCTCGTCCCGCGGGTAACCGGAACGAAGAACGGCCTCCGACCAGGCGGTCTGAATGAGCTTCGGATTGGCCACGCAGGAGGTGGCCAGACTGACCAGGAGCAGGCAGAGGGCAAGCCCGATGAACAGAGAGTGGGGACTGTGGCT
>CBEVTG010000090.1:0-6885 GCA_965552745.1 uncultured bacterium | reverse complement strand
GGGCGACCAGCTCCAGCGTCACCTGCTTGGCCGGCAGGCCGGTGGGCACCTTGTGGCCGGCCGCGACGTTTCGCACCTCAATCACTACCTCGACTTCGCCTCTCTTGCGACCGACCTCCCGTAGGGTCGCGTCCAGACCCCGTCGAAGCTGGCTCAGGGAGCTACCTCCCACCAGCCGGTGCACGTTGATCAAGCGAGTGTCGGGATCCGTTGAGAGACCGCTCCGGACTCTCTCTCCGGGAACGATCGCCATGTGGCAGTCCTGGCAGGAAACGCCCAGGGCCGGATAAGGCCCGCTCACCCATTCCGTGTAGGTGGACAGCACCGCCACACCCTGGTCATTGACGTACTCGTGGCAGGCGGCGCAAAGCAGCGGTGAGCTCTTGTGCAGCGGAGAATACGCGGTCTCGTGAGCCGTAGATTCCAGGTAGTCGAAGGGGCCCCGCTTGACTCCTCCGAGCTCCACGTCGAACGGCATCGGCCGGCGCGTGAGATCGACCGACTTGACGCTGTGGCAGAAATCACAACCGACCCCTTCACGCGTCACGGCTTTCTTCACCTCCAAATCGCCGTTCACGAGAACCGCTGGAGCGTGACACGACAGGCAGAGTTGCCTCGCCTGGTGGCCTCGATCGTCCGTGGCCTCCTCGAGAGCAGCCTGGAAAATCGAACCAGAGAAGGAGCGTGAGTGGATAGAACCCTCCCATGCACCGTAGATGTCGGAGTGACATTCCCCGCACAGTTCGCTGCGGTTCAATCGGTCCGTGGCAAGATCGACGTCCTTGATGTCTCCCTGTCCCGCACGCGCTCCAGAAATTAATGTGAACAGCCCGACCAGGAATACGCTCAGAAATCTCTCTACGTAGCGCATGGCCACCTCTCAGAGTAAGGGGAGTGGGGTAATGCGTCACACACCCCTCCCTTTACGGGGAAATTACACGAGCCTCTACCCGCTTCCCACTCCCCTGACAATGCAAGAAGCATGCCTCAGCCACCACAACCGTGGCATGAAAGGGGGTATATCTTGATTTGAACAAAGTTGCAATCGCGGCGTGCGGAGAAAACGTGATGCGGAACTTTTCCACCAGCGGAGGGACGTACTATAATTGAAGTACGGCCACTCTTTATCCAAGTGGAAGGAGTCAAGATGACGCACGCGCGAAGTGGTTTCGCATCCTGGGGTTTCACCCTCCTGTTCCTGGTTCCCCTCGTAGCCAGCAGCGACACAACGGCATCTGAGCATGCCTATGTGGGTGCTCAGAAGTGCAAGATGTGCCACAACTCTGCTGCCAAAGGGGCACAGTTCACCCAGTGGAGCAAGAGCCGGCACGCCCTGGCGTACCAGACTCTGGCAGGCGATGAAGCCAAGAAAATCGCTGCGGCAAAGGGAATAGCGGATCCGCAAAAAGAAGACGAATGCCTGAAGTGCCACGTCACCGGTCACGGCGCACCAGCCGACAAGCTCACCGCCAAGTACACCGTAGAGGACGGCGTCGGGTGTGAGTCCTGTCACGGAGCGGGTTCGGAATACCAGAAGATGAAAATCATGAAGTCCCGGGAACAGTCGTTGGCGGCGGGACTCGTCATTCCGAACGAGCAGGGTTGCATCACCTGCCACAACTCTGAAAGTCCGGTCTTCAAGGGGTTCGATTTCAAGGCCTACTTCGAGAAGATCAGCCACCCGAATCCGAAGAAGGCAGCTCAGAAGTAGCGGGATAGCCTCACACAGCCGGCTTCTGGCGGTTGAGCTCCCGGATCTTCCAGAGGATCGCGCCCATGAGGCCCAGAATGAGGACCAGGGACAGCAGCAGGCCCTTGCGGCGGTAGACCATGTCCGCAAGGGCGCTCTGTCCCTTGCGCTCCACACCGGCGGCCACCTCCCGGCCTTCCTGCACCATGGCCTCAACCTGTGGCGGGTCCAGGGTGTGGATGAGCGACCGCGCTTTCACCAGCGACTCGTTGGCGTCCCTGAGCTCGAACCTCGGTTCCGAGATCTGCATGCCGGCCCGCTCGGCGCGATCGAGCAGTTCCGCGGTTTCCGTCAAGACCCGATCGAGATCGACGATGCTGTCGTGCATCGCCACGGATGCGGCGTAGCCCGCGTCTCCGGGGTCGTGGCAGCGCAAGCAAACAGCCTTGGCTCCGGCCCCCAGCCACTCGTCGTCGGGACGCTGAATGCCGTGATTCCCGTGACAGTGTATGCACTGGCCGATGGACTCAAACGGCTCCTTGTGCGGGCTCTGCAGGAAGTATTCCTTGAAGAACACGTGGCACTGACCACACACGTTGGCCACACTGCCTCCTCCTGGCGGTGCTGCGCCATGGTTTCCATGGCAGTCATTGCAGGTCGGAGCACCCGTGTCACCCACTCTGTACAGCAGATCAGCGTGAACGCTCGTACGGTATTCGGCGTATTGATCAGACTGGATGCCGTAAGACTTCATGAGATCGGAATTCGCGTGGCACGTGGCACACGTTTCGGCGATTCGAGCGGGGTAGACGCTCGAGCGCGGGTCCCGGACCGCCCGGATGCCGTGCACCCCATGGCAGGAGACACACGTCGCCACGTTCCGATCATCTTCACCAAACAGGCGCTTGCCGTGCACACTGGAGCGGTATTCCTCTAGCTGGTCAATCCGCAGTCCGGGATCAAAATCATGCATGTATTCCGCGTCGGAGTGGCATGAAGCACAGAGTGTCACCTGTGCACGCCCGTTTGCAGGTACTCCCACGAAGCCGTTCGCCGGATCCATGGCCACGTCCATGTCCATGGTCTGGGGATCGCCGCCGTGGCAGCCTTGGCACGAGAGACCGCGCTCTGCGTGGATATCCGCCTCGAACCCACTGACCAGCTCTGCAAATTCATCCCCCAGCTCCAGATGGCAGCTCACGCAGCCATTGTCCACCTCCTGGGCAAACAGTACGCATAGACTCACCGCGACAGAGAGCGTGAAAACGGCGGAGAGTTTTGCAATGGTACTCAGGTGTTTGTTCATTGGAGCACCCATCCCAGAAGTGTCATGACAACGATGAATATGATGGCCACCACTCCCGCCCTGGTGAAGACCGGACTGATCTCGTCCCGGGACGATCTTTGATCCAGAAACGGAACCAGAAACCACAGCGCACCCAGCAATCCGAACGTCAGAACGCCCACAACTTCACCCTCGAGCCACGTCTGGCCGAACAGGTGCGCCGGGAGAAACTTCAGCGCCTGGTACATGAACAGGAAGAACCACTCCGGCTTGGTTCCCCCCGGGACGGGCTGAAATGGATCCACCTTCTCTCCGAGCTCCCAGGGAAAGAATGCCGCCAGCGCAGCGAGAACAGCCAGAGCCGCCAGCCACCCCACCAGATCCCTCAGGAGAAAATCGGGCACGAAGCGCATGCTTGGGACATTCCCTTCGAGGCGCTTCTGCACTCCAGGGGGCACACTCATTCCCTGCTTTTGCACCAGAAGCAGGTGCAGTGCCAAAACTCCTATCGTCAGAGCAGGCAGGATGGCCACATGGAGGCCATAAAATCGTGAGAGCGTCGCTCCCGTCACCTCATCTCCGCCGCGCATCAGGCGCAGCAGAAATTCCCCGACGAACGGCACCGCTGAAGCCATGGCGGTTCCGACTTTTGTCGCAAAGAAGGCCAGCTCATTCCAAGGCAGGAGGTAACCGGAGAACCCGAAGCCCAGCATCAGCCCAAAGAGAGCGACCCCGCTCATCCAGGTAATCTCGCGCGGTTTTCGGTACGCCTTCATCATGAAGGCTGAGAACATGTGTATGAACAGCACGCCGATGAGAAGGTTCGCCGCCCAAGCATGCATGGAGCGGACGAGCCAGCCGAACTCGACATCGGTCATGATGAACTGCACGCTCTCGAACGCTTCTTCCGCGGAAGGACGGTAGTAGAGAAGTAGCAGGATTCCCGTCGCCACCTGGACGCCGAAAAGAAACAGAGCCATTCCCCCGAAGTAGTACCAGAAAGAGTGGCGGTGGCGAGGCACCGTTTTCTCCTGAACAAGATGCCGAATGGCGGAGAAATCGATACGTTCTTCCAGAAATTTCCAGATTTTGTCAATCACTGTGCTCTCACGGTTCGGCATGCATCCTCTCCGTTGTGTTCAGCTCTTTTTGCTCACGATGATCTCGTCACCCCTCATGTTGACCCTGAACTCCTCGAGCGGCCTGGGAGGGGGGCCCGAGACGACCTGCCCGCGAAGATCGTAGAGGCCGTTGTGACATGCGCACCATATCTGCTGGGTGTCGCCTTTGTACTGAACCGTGCAGTCCAGGTGAGTGCAGGTGCCCGAGAAAGCTTTGAACTCACCCTTTTCCGTCAACACGAGGAGTCCGGGCTTCTGGCCGAACTTGAAAATCGATCCTGAGTTTGGCCTGATCTCCGAAATCTTCAAGGGGAGCGTCACGCTGTTCGTCGCAGGACCTGTCGCCCGCGGGGGCACGATGTACCTGAACAGTGGATAAACCAGGGATACCGCGAATGCCGTCATCCATCCCCCCAAGATCCAGTTCAGGAAACTGCGTCTTCCCGCCTGCTGCCCGGTGCTCCCGTCCATGGATGGCGGACCCGCCATGCCGCCGCTCCCCGACTGCTCAATCCCGGATTTCATTGACCCACTCCTTTTTTTGTCTCGCCCTGGGGCTCCGTACTGCTCTCCATGCAGCGTTCGTACTCTCCTGGGTGTTCCTCCCGCCACTCCTCCATGCTCAGCCGACCCGTCAACCAGGTCCAGCGTTGAGTCCGGTTTCCGGGGCGCAGTAGGGTGAAGTACAGATGCCAGACGAGGATAGCCAGTGTTGCCAGCCACGCCTCGTAATAGTGGATGACCTCGGCGACATCGAGGCCCCACTTTGGTATCAGCTTCATTGAGATATCCTGGGCCCAAAGCATCACTCCAGTCACCGCCATGATGATCGTGCCCCACACCAGGGCCCAATACTCGACTTTCTCCACGTAGCCAAAGCGCCCCGTGAGTGGCTGTGAAATCCTGAACCCGACATTTCGGCTCACGGTCGCAAACATTTCCCTGAGGTCCTCGAGTCCGGGTCGCAGCGCCCTGCGTTGCTCCCGTCCCCGCGGCAGCAGGATCAACCAGCACAGGTGCCACACAGCGAGCACCATCATTGCGACCGCGCCCACACGGTGCAGATTCGCGCGAAGTTCAGGAGAGCCGAGGAAAAGTATCCTCACCCACGCAGCCTCCGGAAATTTCAGCGCAAATCCCGTCACTACCAGCGTCATGAACGAAAGTGCGAGCAATGCATGCTGGACACGCTCTCCAACGGTCAACCTGAGATGAGGCGCATCAAGACTCCCGAGCCTGCGTTTTACACGAACCACGAAATCCAGAAGGTTGTGCAGGAACATGCCTCCGACGACCAGAACGATGAGTGCCACATACATTTCCCTGACCGTCCGCACTACCCTTGTCCCCAGGGGGTCGTCGAACGCTTCTGCACCACCTCGACTTACTGCTGGTGCCACTTTCGTGAGATGAATCTGGCCGGCCGCGAAATTCTCGGAGGCTCCAGGATGGCAGCGACCGCAGGTCTCCGGCAAGTTATCCGGATGTATGGACGAACGGGGATCGGTGGCTTGCCTGATGTCGTGAACTCCATGGCAGGAGGCACAGTTGGCCGTCTTCAGTGAGCCCAGGGTGCTCTCGAGCCCGTGGTAGCTGTCATAATAGCTCGCTACCCGCTCGCGCGAAACTCCGAACTCAGTGGAGATACGCTCGCCCTGGTGGCATCGAGCGCATGTGGAGCGCGCAATGGCCCGGGCCGACACCGAGGAATCGGGATCCACAGGGGCACGGATCGAGTGGATACCGTGACAGTCCGTGCACACGGGGGACGCGGTGATGCCGGCCGCGGCGGCCCTACCATGGATCGAATCGCGGTATACCTCGTAGACGGCATCATGACAGCCGCCGCAGGTTGCCGGAATGCGAGAACGAAAGATCGGAGATTGAGGATCGTCCGGCCGGGTAATCCCGTGGGCCTCATGGCAGTCGATACAGACTGCGGCTCCAGTGTCTCCGTTCTCGACCAGAAAACCGTGCACGCTTTTCTGGTAGGCGTAATAAGGGCGGGTGCTGAACAGGCCCTCCTGCTCTATGACGAACTCCAGATTTCCATGGCAGGTGCCACAGAAGTCCGCCACGTGCTCGCGTGAAATCGGAGAATTCTCTCCCTGGGCCGGCTGAATGTCATGGGTGCCGTGGCAGGTAGAACAGCGGAATTCCCCATCGCCGATCCGTGTCCCGGCATGCAGACTGCGCGAAAACTCCTTCTTTGCTTCCGGATGACAGGATGAGCAGTCGGCGGGGAGTAATGGTTCGGAGTGTGGCAGCTCTTCTCTGCCGGCATGGCAATCTTCACACCCGAATCCGGCGTGCACGCTCGCCTCGATCGAGGCGTCCTCGTGGCAGGACTGGCAGGGTTCGGTCGCTCTGGCGGGAACCACAGCCGAGACAAACCCGGCCACCACCATTATGAGCCACAGCGGCGACCCGGGCCCAAGCCTGAAGGGTAAGTCGAGGATCAATCCCCGTCTCACGCGTCACTACCTCCATTCTGGCCGCGATAACCAAATGCCATGACATACCACACGGGGTTCACAACCGACTTCACGGTAGCTCACTCATGACAGTCTGCGCACACTCCACCATCGACCTGAGGAGCGCTCCCAGCTTCAAGAGCATGGCAGAAATCACACGCATCATCCGTCATTTCCAGATGCAGTTCATGTGAGAAGTCTCCCCGTGTTGTCGAAAAAACCTTCTCTCTGACATCGCCGTGACAACTCCTGCAGCTCTCGATGGTCACGTTCTCTTCCAGGTTTGAGTGGTGACATGAATCACACGCGTTTGAT
>CBEVTG010000089.1:0-6905 GCA_965552745.1 uncultured bacterium | reverse complement strand
CGGGGAGTCCTCTGGAAGCAGATCGAGAATCTGGCTGCGCAGCTCCAGCCCGCGGCCCATCCAGGCGCACACCCCCGCCAGAAGCAGCGTCGACAGCAGCGTGGCCACGGGGTAGCGCAGCCCCAGGTGGGCCAGAAGCGCGAACAGACGGCGTCGGATTGCCATGAAACTACAGGTTCCTCTGGGGACGGAAATCAGGCCCCGCTTGCGTCGGAGCCCCGGTCGGCTATAATAGGCCTCGCTCTAACACAATAGGCGTTTGGAGTGCACCCGCATTTGCGGGAAGGCGCAGTTATAGCACCCGCGTGACGGCAGTGCAAATGCCATTACTGTCGGCAAGATGGGTGCGTGGACTCCTGGCGCCACGGGTTCCGCAGCCATGCACTCTCCGGGACGACGGCGGCTTGAAAACTCGAGGGGACTTCTACCCTGGATTGTCCTGACACTCCTGACTGCGGTCTGGATCTGGTTGGCCCTCTTCTCGCTGTCCCCCGCCCATTCCCAGGAATTCGACCTGGAGGCCACCGGTCACATTACCTGGGTCGATCCGCAAGCCGAAGAGTTCGGTATCGACTCGGACGGCGAAGAACTGGATTTCGTCATCGATGATGAAACCGTCATCCTTCGCGACCATCAGCCCGCTACCCTGGAAGACGTGCAACCCAACGAGTGGGTGGTCTCCTGCGTCTACCGCCTCAGCGGCGGCCAGCGTTTGTGCATCCGCCTCGAGATAGAAACTCCCCCTGAAGAAGAGGGGCTCGAGTAGCACGCTGGGTGCAGCGGCTCAGTTTCCACGGCCGCGATTACGGAGCAGATTGTAGATGCACCAGCCCGACACGCACGAGATCAGTGTCCACGAGCACAGCATGAAGATCCAGCCGGCCAGGTTCATGCCTTCCCTCCCGCCCGGGCCCCGCGCCGCGCCCACGCCTGGCGTATCATCCAGAACACTACCAGCGTGACCACGAGCACGAGCCCACGCGCCATCCACAGATAGGGGCGGTTTTCCGGAGGAACATTCTCCATAAGAATCGTGGGCAACCCCTGCTGCCATGTCCAGATCGCGAACAGGCCAAGCAGGAATGTGGGCGTGACGTACTTGATGACGTAGTAGAAGAAACGCGGAAGCCGGATCTCGGCTCCCATGGTGATTTCCTTCCAGCCCTTCCCCATCCCGAACACCCAGGCGAACAACACTGCCTCGAGCGCGGCGAAAAGAGAAATCCCGAAGACGCCGACCCAAAAATCTATCTCGTTCAGAAAACCGTACTTCAGGAACAGGATCACAGGCTGCATACGAATGAACATCGACAGTCCCACAGCGATGACTGCCTTGCGGCGCGTCCAGTTAAACTCATCCTGTAGAAACGACACTGCGGGCATGGCCAGCGCGGAAGACGAGGTGATGCCCGCGAAGAACAGCAGCAGGAACCACATGGTGCCAAGAATTTGTCCGAGCGGAAGTTTTTGAAAGATGATGGGCATGGTCTGGAACCCGAGATCGAAGATTCCAGCCTGCGCGATCGCCATGGTCTGCACTGTGCCGAAGAACGCCACTGCAATCGGGATGGCCAGAGAGCCCCCGAGGATGATCTCGGCAAACTCGTTGGTGGAGGCCGTAGTGAGGCCGCTGAGAACCACGTCATCCTTCTCCTTCAGGTATGACGCGTAGGTGACGATTGTGCCGAGGCCCACGCTGAGCGTGAAGAAGATCTGACCCGCAGCTTCGAGCCAGACTTTGGCCTCGCCCAGACGGGTGAAGTCAGGCTCCCAGAGAAAGGCCAGTCCCGCCAGAGGGGTCTGATCCGGAAACGCAGGATCAGGAGCGCCCAGCGTGAATACCCTGACCACCAGGATAACAGCGAACAGCAGGAGAAGCGGCATGGCGATCTTGGCCAGACGCTCGATTCCCTTCACGACACCCTTCGCCAGAATGTACAGGTTTGCCGCCAGGGTCAGCAGCATGAACACGTAGGCGGAAATCAGGGATCCAAAGTGCTCGTTCTGCACGGCGCCCTGGTAAGCTCCCAGGAATCCGCCCATGCCCTCACGGTCGACCAGTCCCCAGTATTTTCCGGTCGCAGAGAAGAAGGCGAACCCCAGCGTCCAGGACTCGATGTAGGTGTAGTAGACGCAGAACACCAGGGGGATAGCGATCCCCAGCCCGCCCAGGTAACGAGCCATCGGATGCTGCCAGAGATGCTGGAAGATGCGTGGCGTGGTGCCGGAGCCGAGCCGTCCCCCGAGACGCCCCATGCTCCACTCCACCCACATGAGAGGAATGCCGACCAGCAGCAGGGCGCAGAAGTACGGGATCATGAAAGCGCCGCCGCCGTTGCGCGCAGCCACGGACGGGAAGCGCAAAAAGTTTCCAAGGCCGACGGCATTTCCCGCCATGGCCAGGATGAGGCCGATGCGCGTCGCCCATACCTCGCGACCCTGTCTCATGCAGAACTCCTCCGCTGCGCCGCCCAAAAGGGCGCGCTATCGTATCACAGCGAACGCCGGAGGTTGTTGAAGAACCTCGATCTCTTCGAGTACGGCGGCCACCTCGCGGGCGTTCATGCGTGACGGGAAATGGGCGGAGAAAGAGGAGGTCAGTTGACCGAGTGGTATTCGGACTCTACGTCATTGAACTGCTTCTGTGCTTTCAGCCTGTCCAGCAAACGCAAGAGCAGCAATTCCAGACGCTGGCCCCGGTCAGCGAGGCTCGGCATCTCCAATAGCTCCTGGCGCAGAAGGGGGTGAATGCCCAGGTTCATGGAGAGCGTGTTCACACACCTCCCATAATCGCCCGGCTGATCGGGGTAAAACTGCGGAGCGGGATCATCGCCCATCTGTTTCGCCAGAGCCATGTAGGTCACCACGAGCCGCTGGATCTGTTCTCCCTGGACATCCGGGGATGGGGGCGGTCCCTCGGGCAGGAGCCGCACCGTTGCTACACGGTACGGACTCGACTGCACGTACTCCAGGATCTCGTAGCGCCGCGAGCTCTCGAGAACCAGGTCGTAGTGTCCATCGGCAAGCCGATCGACCTTGCTGACGCTTCCGTATGAACCAACGCTGAACGTGTCCGGGGCACCCTCGTAGTTCTTCTCCCAGCCGGGACGAAGCAGCACCATGCCGATGCGCCGTTCCGCCTTCAGAGAGTCCTCCAGCATCTTCCGGTAGCGCGCCTCGAAGATGTGCAACGGCAGAATCTGGCCCGGGAAATAGACCAGGTTAGGCATGGGGAAAATCGCCAATCGAAGTACGTCGCTCACACCGTTCCTTCCTCCGAGCCACCCGCCTCGTCTACGAGCGGCAGGTGATACGGTCGGTTGCGGGCAATCTCAGCCACCCGCTCCTGAATCGCGCCGGTGATGCTCTCGAAAGCCGCAGCCAGCGGCTCCTGCGGCCGCACCAGCACCGGTGGCCTTCCCGCATCACTCTCCCGGGCCAGCGAGGGATCGAGGGGCAGGCTCCCCAAGAGCGGCACACCCAGCTCATCGGCCAGCCGCCGTCCACCTCCCGCTCCGAAGATCTCAGAATCCTGGCCGCAATGGGGACATCGATAGGCAGCCATGTTCTCGATCACACCCAGGATGGGAACGCCTGCCTTGTGGAACATGGCGATCGCCTTGCGCGCATCCAGCAGGGCCACGTCCTGAGGCGTGGTGACGATCACCGCTCCGCTCAGAGGTATCTCTTGTGTCAGCGTGAGCTGCACGTCACCCGTTCCGGGCGGCAGGTCCACAATCAGGTAATCGAGGGCGCCCCACTGTACATCACCGAGGAACTGGCGCACCACCCCGTGCACCATCGGCCCGCGCCAGATCACCGGCTCATCGCCCTGCAGGAAGAACTGCATGGACATGAGACGAACCCCGTGCACATCCACCGGGATGAGGTGATGTTCCGCGGATCGCGGCATGGCGGTAACTCCAAGCATATGAGGCAGATTGGGACCGTAGATGTCAGCATCGATGAGCCCCACCCTCGCCCGTGCGCGAGCCAGCGCAAGGGCAAGGTTGACCGAGACCGTCGACTTTCCAACGCCTCCCTTGCCGCTGCCCACGGCCACCACGTGGCCGACCCGGGCGAGCGAATCGCTCGTGCCTGAATTTACCCGCATCATGTCCTCGTCTTGCCAACCATGATAGCTCCGCCGTTCGCAAAGGCGCAAACTGCGATCCGGTTACCGCCCTGAGTCAGGCAGCGAACGGATCTTCGAGACCGCGGAGGGGGCCGAAGGTCGCGGAGGTGGCCTGGATCAGCACGCGAAACGCCGTGCCCATCCCGCCGGGGCGGATCAGTTCCTTGAAGGCCAATCGCTCCCTCCAGGCTTCGGGCGAACCCGGCTCTCCTTCCAGGAGCCCCAGGTGTCCGGCAAGAGCGGTGAGGAAGCGCATTTGATCGGTGAGCCCCAGACAGACCAGGCCAGCCCCCTCACCGGCCTCGATCAGATCATCGAAATCGACATGGCTGGTCAGATCCTGCTCGCCCACCCTGGCGTACAGGTCCCGCTCGACGCGGTGGCGGTGATACGCCAGAAGTGTTCCGCTGGCGCGTTCGGGGCGGTAGCGCTCGTTCCGGCGGTAGCCATAGTCAAGAGTGATGACATATCCCCGATCCAGGGCCCTTCCGATCCTGCTCATCCACGCACGCGCGCGCGGACTCCACTCGAACTGGAACCCATCAGGCAGCGCAGGAATCATTTTTTCGAGCATGGCTGCTTCATCACTCGCGAGCGGACACTCCATGTCGACGAACAGGTCATCGTCTCCGCCGGCGCCGGAGTTGGTCTCCACACCAACACGAATCTCATGTAACCCTTCCCGGCGCTTCACTAACCGTCGCACGGGAAGCGCATCCAGAAACTCGTTCGATATGACGACACTGCCGCGCTGGCCGAGAGCTTCGAGCGCCTCCGCCTCGGACACGCGTTCGGGCCCCCCCGCAACCTCCGTCTGGGAATGAGGGTCGACGCACAGATAGCGCGACGATGCAGGCCAGGCACCCTGCTCCGCGAGAATGCGGATGATACCGCGGGCAAGATCGAGCGCGCCGGCACCATACTCGATGATGGTGAAATCACCTTCGGATCCCAGCCGACGGCGGCATTCCTCAATCTGATGCGCTAGCAAACGCGCAAAGATCGATCCGACCTGGGGGCTTGTACGGAAATCGACGCCCGGCCCGTGCCTGGGGCCCGCGGTGGCGTAGTAGCCCAGTCCCGGCTCGTACAGGGCAAGTTCCATGAAGCGCTCGAACTTCATGGGACCCTTGCCGTGGATCTCCTCGGCAATCAGTCCGCGCAGGCGACGGCTGTCGCCTCTCATGATCGCCTGCGGCAGTGATACTGCAGAAAGAGCTCTTCCCCGACACGCTCCATCTTCACGAGCTCGAGCTCCAGTGGGGCGGCGGCCCCAAATCCGGCGCCGCCCGCCAGAGTGGGTGCAGTCTTTCCACCGAGCACATATGGACAGAGCGTGACATGAAGGTCATCCACGAGACCGGCGCTGAGGAAGGAAAAATTGACTTCGCCGCCCCCCTCGATCACAACCCGCTGGTAGCCGCACTCGCTCAGCCGCCCGAGAAGTGCGGCAAGATCGATCTCCGAGTCACCAAGGCGCCAGATCTCAGCACGGCGGCTCAGGTCCGTCTCCTTTCCGGGATTCAAGACCCGCGACGGCATCACAATGATCGTGCGCACTTCCTCCGACACCAGCACCTTCGACTGAACCGGAACATCGAGGCTCCGGGTGAGAATGACCCAGGTGAACGCCGGGCCGTCGGTCCGGGGGGTGCGGTTCTGACCGCGCACGAAGGGCGGGGGATCCTCAGAGCGCAGCGTTCCCGCCCCGACGATCACGACACCGGCCTGATCGCGCAGGACTCCCATCCGCATGCGATCTTCGTGGCTGGAGAGATCGAATTTAAGTCGATCGGCAGCGGCGATTTTTCCATCGAGCGTGATGGCCGCATTGAGCGCCACCCTGGGACGGGAAAAACTCACCGATTCAACCCCCGCGAACCCATACAGGTCACACTCTCTGCTAAGATCCCGCCTCCATGGCCGCCATCGACACTCTCTGCCCCAGCTGTGACAACCGCCTCCGGCTCGAGGCGGGAGAGCCGATCCCCGACTGTCCCGGGTGCCATCGGCTTTTTCCGGCTCAGGCCCCACCACCGGCGAGGCAGACGGTGATTTCCAGCTGCACGGTGTGCGGGGGGAAGGCTTTTTATCTGCAGAAGGATTTCAACCAGAACCTCGGTTGTCTCATCTTCATCGTGGGCGCCGTCCTTGCGCCTTTCACGTACTATCTTTCTCTTCTTGTCGGCCTGGCGCTGGATCTCGTCCTCTATCTCGTCCTGCCTTACGCCGCCCTGTGCTACACCTGCCGGAGCATCTACCGCGGCTACCCGAGCAACCCCGAGCATAGTGCCTACGATCCGAACACCGCGTGGGTCCATCGACCCAAGGACGGTCCCTGGGCTCAGGGCGGCGGAACCGCATCTCCGGAGGCCGACAGACCGCAGAGCCCCCGGATCTGACGCGCGCTTCAAAGCCATCTCACAGGAACCGTTCGGTCTTCAGGTACAGGTAGTGGGAGAGGATCTCCCCGATGATGACGAAGATCAACACAATGTACAGCAGACCGGTGGCTGCCTGTGTGGCGCGCAGCCGCACGGTTTGCCACACCATGAGCCCCAGCACCAGGGGACCCACCAGCCCGAACAGCGCACGCTGAGCCCAGAAGAGGGTCAGATCGAGTGGCGGGGCAGTCTCCGGCTGCGTGAGCAGCGCCTCACGAATAAAGTGGATAGTTGGAACACTGACGGCCGCGATGCGCAACAGAATCGCCACGATCAGGAAGCAGACCGCCACCCGAAGCGGATGGATCGCCATCTTGCGATCGACC
>CBEVTG010000088.1:0-6906 GCA_965552745.1 uncultured bacterium | reverse complement strand
GATCGCTTGAGGAGCTGCTGTGCATGCTCCGCGTTCATTCCCACCAGATCAGGCATCACGAACGACGCCTCGTTAGGCCCCTGGCTAACGAGAAGGTTTACACGATCGTCGCGCACTCGATCCGCATCCGGAAGCGGCTCCTGGGAGATTACCTGACTCTCCCGCACTTCCGGTGAATGGATGTAAGACAGGTTTCCCATCCGCAGCCCCTGCTGCCTCAGCGTAATCTGTGCCTTGCGCGCAGCGCTGCCGCGAAGATCCGGGATGGTGATCACCTTGGAGCCCAGGCTGGTGATCACTTTCACCTTGCGATCCCGTTTGGTTTCGGCACCGGCGAGAGGGTCCTGGGCCAGAATCTTACCTGCTTCCACCCGCAGATCGTAACGTTCACCACTAACCTCGAGCGTCAGGCGGTGCTCCGCGAGGACGACGGCGGCCTCGATTGGATCGAGATCGGTGACATTCGGCACCGTCACCTCACGCCCGACGAGGGCCAGCCGCATCGAGTAGATGGCACTGCCCGCGAACAGCAGACCGAGGAGCCCCAGCAGGGCCCCGAACCGCAGGATGCCACTCAGGATCGCGCGCACCACAGGCTTCGACCACCAGGAAGTTTCGTTCGAGGTCATAACTCTTCGCTCCGTTTCGGCTCTACGCCGGATGCGAAGCGCATTGTACTGGCCGGCTGCAGGCCCGGCAAGGAGGCGATCAAGCGTGCCGCCTCATGCGACAGGCGTAAAACCCATCGATCCGATCCCTCCAGGGAAGCGTGGACAGGTCACCGCGCCCGTCCAGCAACGCGGCCACACTCCGTGGGAAGCCGCTCCCCGCGGCGGCACGCTCGAACTCTGGGTGCCGGCGCAAGAACTCATCCACCCGGTGCTCCCCTTCCTCCTGCTCCAGGCTGCACACCGCATAGACCAGCTGGCCCCGAGGCGCCGTCATGCCCGCGGCTGCCTCCAGAAGTCGTTCCTGCAGCCGGGCCAGGTGGTCCAGATCACACGGCTGAAGTCGCAGCTTGATTTCGGGACGGCGGCGCAGGACGCCCGTGCCGGTACACGGTGCGTCCAGGAGCACTGCGGAGAAGCGGGCGCGTAACGACCGGCCCGTCTCCCAGTCGGCACAGAGCAGCGCAGGCACTGGTAGTCGCAGGCGTCTGAAGCGCGAGCGCAGATCCTGCAGCGCAGCGCGGCTCCGATCCGAGGCCACCAGCGGCGCGGCATGCGCCGACCCGCAGGCGAGCTGTGCCGTCTTTCCACCGGTGCCTGCGCACATGTCGAGAACCGATCCGCGGAGAGGGCGCTCGAAGAGCCAGCACACGAGCTGTGAGGCTTCATCCTGGATCGTGAACGCGCCTTCCGCATGGAGCGGCGAGAACGCCAGGCTTCCCCCGCGGGCCCGCAGGGCTCCGGGGACGAAGCGCGCCGGATCAGGATCCACCCCTGATCGACGCAGAGAAGCGACCAGATCGCCACGGTCCGGCGTCGGCCACAGGGACACTTCAGGAGTCTGCTGGTTGAATTCGAGCAACGCCTCCACCTCCGGTGCATCCCAGCGTTCCATCCAGCGACGCACGAGCCAGACTGGGTGGGCGTAGCGCAGCGCCAGGCGCTCAGCCTCGTCATTGCTTTCCGGCTCGAGCAGTGCCTTTCCGGTCCGGCTGGCGCGGCGCAGCACGGCGTTAACGAAAGAGGCAGCCGGCGCCCCTCCCAGCGTGCGCGCCTGATCGACGGCGCGGCTCACAGCGGCG
Source organism: uncultured bacterium (assembly GCA_965552745.1). Taxonomy (GTDB): domain Bacteria; phylum Acidobacteriota; class Polarisedimenticolia; order JAPUKU01; family JAPUKU01; genus JAPUKU01. Next base: position 5,156 of record CBEVTG010000088.1, on the reverse strand, counting down.
TGCGCCGGAACGCGCGTGAGCAGCAGCATCTGGTAAAGGGCGAGGTGGAGCACATCGGCTATCTCAGGAGCGGGGGGCTTTCGGCGGCACAACCCCTGCACGGCCGCCTCCAGGGCCAGCTTCCAGCGTAACGTGCCGTAAACCATCTCCGTGGCCAGCCGCAGCTCACGCCCGGTGATTCCCTGGCCCCGAACCGCGGCCAATAGCGGGGAGGCGCGACGGCGCTCTTCGCGCACGCGCCTGAGGATACGAAGGGCCACCGCCCGGGCATCAGGCGCCGAGACGGTCTTCTTTTCGGAGGGTTCGGCCATTGATGGCGTCGCGTGCGGTGCATCTCCGGCCGCCCGCCGGCTGGATCTCCAGCAGATCGAGGGCCGCCCGCCCGCAGGCAACCCGCAGCGTATCCCCCGAGGCAATCGTCACCGTTCCCGGCTCGGGGGAACTCTCGTCGCCAGGGGTGGTCACGGGCCGGCTGCCCCAGATCTTCAGGCGCTGCCCGCCAAAATCGGTCCAGGCCACGGGGCGCGGATTGTAGGCACGCACGCGGCGATCGAGATCCTCGGCCGCCAGCGACCACTCGAGGCGCGCCTCATCCACGCTCAGTCGCGGGGCCCGCGTGACACCTTCCGACGGCTGTGGGCGTGGCTCGAGCGATCCTCCCTGCAGCCCAAGCAGGGTCTGCTCCAGCAGCGCTCCGCCGAGATCGGCCAGGCGGAGTTCCAGATCCCCCGCCGTCTCACGAGCGCCAATCTCCACCTCCTCCTGGAGAAGGATGTCCCCCGTGTCGATTCCGGCATCCATGCGCAGGGTGGTGAGACCCGTCCGGACGTCTCCCGCCACGATCGCCCGTGCAACGGGGGAGGCGCCCCTCCACCTCGGGAGCAATGAAGCATGCAGATTGATAGGGGCGACGCGGCTCGCCTGCAGAACTTCCGGGGTCAGGATCTGCCCGTAGGCTGCCACGACAAGGAAGTCAGGATCCAGATCCCGCAGCTGCGCCAGGATCTCGGGAGCCCCGATGGACCCGGGCTGGCTCACCGAGAGACCGAGGGCACTTGCCATGATCTTGACCGGGGTCGATGCCGGACGCCTTCCTCGTCCCGCCGGGCGATCGGGTTGCGTGATGACAGCGGCTGGAACCAGGCCCCTCTTGTAGAGATGCTCCAGGGAAGGCGCGGCGAAGCGGCCGCTACCTAAGAACACCAGCCGCATCTCAGGTGCGGACCCACTCACCCTGCTCGATGGCCCGGTGGATTTGCTTTCTGAGTCGCTCGCGCTTGAGGCTGCTGAGACAGTGCAGGTAGAGGCGCCCGTCCAGGTGGTCCAGCTCATGGCAGATGGCGCGCGCCATCAGCCCCTCACCCACGATCTCGTAACGCTTTCCGTCCACATCCATGGCCTCCACGCGCACCCACGACGGGCGCGGCACCGGAGCAGTGAACCCTGGCACGCTCAGGCAGCCTTCCTCTTCGACCTGCCGGCCGCGCTCCTCGAGTAGGGTCGGGTTGATCAGCACGCGCAGCTGGTCCGGCTCTTCCCCAACCGAGAGATCGATCACGGTTAAGCGCAACCCGACGCCAACCTGGTTGGCTGCCAGGCCAACGCCGGGCGCCGCATGTACGGTTTCAATCATGTCCGCCACCAGTTTCCGGATCGAGTCGTCGATCTCGCCCACGGGCTCCGTAGGGCGCAGCAGGATCGGATCGGGATAGTAGACAATCTCACGGATGGGCACGGGACCTGGCGTCCTCGCCGTAGGCCAGTGGCGAGGGTGCTGTTATCTTATATAGCCGCAAGGACTTAAGTCAATCTCTTGACACCTGTCCTCCAGGGGGGTCGCCCGTGGACAGAAAATGTCCGGAACCGGGGGCGGCAGGGGGCGATTGCGGGGATCGAGAGATCGCCGTAAAGTGAGTCGTACCAGCAAAATCGCTGCCCCATTTTAGTGTGGCCGCCTGGCATGATCTCTGCTTAACTAGTAGGTGATGATCGACACAGATACCAGCTTTCCACGGTCCGCAGCTCGCTGTCAGCCGCTCCTGACATTGGCGGTGGGGCTGGCGGGGGTATTTCTCTCCTTCACGGCAGTTTCCTCTCAGGATAGCGAAGCAGCGGATGATGGCTCGCATTTCGCCCACGTGCGCTTCGTCAGCGGCGAGGCGGATCTGGTGCGGGCGTTTGACGGTGACACGGTTCCCCTGGTTCTCAATCTGCCAGTCATTGCGGGAGACCGGCTCGAAGCCGGCGACCGGGCGCACCTGGAGCTGGGACTGGCCGATGCGTCCCTGCTGCGCGCCCGGGGCCCGCTGGTGCTCAACGTGCACGCTCTCTCGGCGGCCGGGGAAGGGTCCGAGTCACTCACACTTCTCGAACTGCACCGGGGCGATCTGGCGCTCGAGATCACCGGCATGGATCAGAGCCCCGACAAGGCGTTCCAGGTAGACACGCCGTCGGGTACCTGTTACCTGATGACGGACGGGCTGTACCGCGTGAGCGTTAGCGAGAGCGGCGGTGCCATGGTCACGGTGCGCGCGGGAGTGGCGGAAGTCTCGGGAGACGGCGGCACGTCACTGGTGCGCAGCGGACAGGTCTCGCTCCTGGTGAGTGGGCGCGCCCCGGAGCGGCCGGCGTCGCATGGCCTACACGTCGATGATTTCGATCGCTGGGTTGACGAGAGGAGTGGAGAAGTTGTGGCGTCTCTTCCCGCCGAGGCCGAAGATCTCCCCGAGCCGGTGCGGCCGTACGCGGAAGATCTGGCCCGCTACGGCACCTGGCAGACGCTTCCCGAATACGGCATGGTCTGGTTCCCCGCGAACGTAGCGGTGGGCTGGTATCCCTACTACCACGGCTACTGGGTCACTTCACCTTCCGGGCACCTGTGGGTTTCGTACGAGCCGTGGGGCTGGGTTCCATACCATTACGGGCGCTGGGAGTACGTGGCCGGTGGCGGCTGGTTCTGGATACCGGGACCCGTCTTCGCCGGAGCCTGGGTGCATTGGTGGGTGGGTCCGTCCTACGTCTCCTGGGTGCCTCTCGGCTACAACAACGGCCCGGTCATCGACCTGGCCTTCAGCCTCACGTTGCATCGCGCGCCATACGGAGGCTGGGCCTGCGTCCCCTACAACGAATTCCATTCGTACGATCTGCCGCGCAAGTACGTGCGCGACGCGCGCGTCATGAAAGCGCACCTTGGAGAATCCGTTCCTGTACGACGCCTGCCCGATTTTCATCCCAGGCACCTGCGCGCCAGCCCCAATTTCGGGAACGAGATTGTGCAACGGGCCCGGGGTTCGAGAGACGATCTGCCGCGCCGCAGATTCCACTCCGCAGGAGTCCGCGCTCGCCCCGCCTCCGTGACGGGTCGGGACTCAAATCTCTCATCCAGCCGAAAGAGCACCCCGCGCGGATCGATCCGCACGACGACCATCATCCAGGTTCAGTCCAGCCGGGGCAAGTCACGGCGCGGGAGCGGAACGACGGGCACGCTCCGTCGGCGGATTTTCGTGACGGTGGAGGGAAGATCCGTGGAGTCGCAGGGGAACAACCGTACCCCGGCTCCGCAAGTTTCCGGAAGGGCGACCCGGCAGGGGCGCAGGAACTCGGAGCGCGGTGTGACGGACCTGTTGCACCAGGTAACCCGGACGCCAGCACCGCGGCGTGCCACGCCGCGTGGCAGGCAGGTCCCTCGCCAGCCCCAATCCCATAGCGTCAGGAGCGGCTCCCCGGCAGCCAGGAAAGCCGGGCAAGCTCCTCAGATGAGGAACTCCTCGGCGTCCAGCAGCCAGAAGCAGCGCACATCCGGAAATTCGGTGCGCTCGCGATCCGGCAAAAAAGTTCCCACCGGCTCGCGGCCCAAAACCCGGGCATCCTCTCCCGGCAAGCCCAAGCGATCGAACAAGCCCAAACCACGGCCCCGGTGAAAGTGGTGAGAGCGGGTACCTGTGCTGCATTGGTCACCGCGATCCTGACGCTCACCGCCCTGCAAGCCGTCTTCGGAGACACCCCTGCGCCGGAAGACGGCGGGCGCTCCACCGAGAAGCCGAAGCTGGTCCTTAAGGCCGACTCACGAATCGGTTTCAGCCCCCTGCGACTGACCCTGCGTGCCACGCTCACCGGCGTGTCACGCGATGACCTCGACTTCTGCCACGTGGATCAGATCTGGCTCGGCAAGCGCTCTGCAGACCCCGCAGCGCGAGAGCGCGCCTCCGCACACCGGCCGCGCTGCCACCATCCGGACGACCAGAAGCGGGTTGAGATGATCTTCTACAAGGAGCTGAACCTCTACTCTCCGGGGGCTTACATTTATCGATTGAAGCTGGAGCCCAAGCAGGGTCCTGCCCTCATATCGAATCCAGTGACATTGCGGGTTCTGGCCCGCTAGGGGCCGGGCGGCGGCTCCGCGGCCGCGGCGAGAGGCCGGCCGTTCAGCGGCGAGTGAGGTTGTAGGCTGCCAGTTGCGCCTGGAAGCGCACGCTCTGCTTGGGATCCGTGCCGGCGATCTGCTCCAGAGCGGGAAGAATGTCCGTCTTACCCCTTGCCTCCAACGTGCGTACCGCTTCCTTCCTCACCGCCGTGTCCTCGTCTTCGCGCGCCCGGGTCAGAAGATGCGTGAGAATGTGGTCCTCATTGTTGAGCTGCGCCCGCCACAGATCCCTGTCTTCATACATCTGCGCCAGCAACATGAGAGCCCCGCGGCGGAAATCCGGTACTGGATGATCCAGGATCGGTAACACCGCACGGATCTGCTCCGGTCTACCCAGCCTCAATCGAACCATCTGCTGCAGACCGGCCTCCAGCACGAGCGGGTTGGGATCGGAGAGAAAAGACTGCAGGTCCTGGTACATTTTTTCGATGTCGATCTGTCCCTGTACGTGCACAAAGCGGCGGGTCGCCTCCACGATGGCGTTGGCACCCTCGGGGGGCAGCAACACCTTCCCCTGGTGGCCGTAGACGAGCGAAAAGCGATCCGGGCGGGGGTTCTCTCCACGGATGTTCTCGAACGGCTTCATGAACAACAACACCCGCTCTCCGTTACTGAACTCGACCTTCTCTTCCCAGATCCTCCGCGTGAAGTTGTCGAGCCTGAAAACGACCGATAGCCGCGGCTCATCGTAGAACCCTTTCAGGACCTCCTCGACCTCGATTTCCGCAAGGCG
>CBEVTG010000087.1:0-6917 GCA_965552745.1 uncultured bacterium | reverse complement strand
TACACGACACTGGAGCGCGTCGAACCAATTCCAGCCCCATGGGCCGGGGTTCTCGAATCCGATCACCTCGTAGCCGGGCATCAGCTCGCGCCAGGTCTGAAGCGCGGTCTCGTCTGCAGGAATGCCAAAGAGGGGAACGAGGATCTTTCTGTTCAGGATGAGAGAGTTCGTGTAGTTGGCGACAAAGTGGCCCAGCAAGTACGGCGGAGTTTCGATGCGCACGACTCGATACGGCCGGCCGTGAGGATTCGTGAGCGTGGCGAGGTAGGCCACGATTTCTTCGATCGTTTCATGATCCGGATGTCCTTCCGGAATGCGCTTGACGAGAATTGTTTCCTCGTCCAGCGGTTTCAGAAGGCAATCGATATGCTGAATCCCGAACCACTCGAAGTTCGGGATGACAACATAGCTGGAGATTCCCAGTCGTGCCTCGACGGCTCGAAAGAACTCATCCTTCGAGACTCCCAAGTATCGCCGGTTTTCGTTGAGCATCACACAAGTGGAGAAGGCCGTGCCGTGGCCATCCACCAGCGCGTTGCCGCCTGTGAGCACGAACGGCAGGCGAAGGTTGGAGAAGCCCAGTGTCTTTGCCACGACCTCAGTGGCATCGTCATCGATCGGATCCAACCCCAGGATATCCATGCTGTAGAGCCGGCCCTTACAGGCGGGGGTCGCGGAAGGGTAATCAAGGAACCTGGGATCGGCGAGATGAAACATCCCCTCTCCGTCAAACAACGCAAAAGGACCCCAGTCCCGCGGCCAGGCGAGAGAGGAGCTGTCTCCCACGAGAATGAAGTCGACCACTTCGAGGTCGATATCCAATTCCTCGAGCTTTGCCTCCGCCTCTCTTTGCGCTGCTTCGTCGTCAACGAGCAGGAATAGACGGTCATCCTCGGCAATCTCGCTGAGCAGCTCATCAGGCACGACGGGCGGCCATGCCACCAGGGCTCCCAGCGCCGGCTCCCACTCCGCCGCCACCCGGGGGAACCGGGGAACCTCAGAGGCCGCTGCGGTCAGGGTGATCGTGAAAAGAAGCACGAGCCCGGTAAGAACCGATCGCGAGAGCAGGCTTTTCTGCAGGAGTGCCTTCCGCATGGGGTCTCAGGCCGCTGCTGGCGAGGGGATCTTCAAGCGGAGCCTCTGCTGTCGGATGGTTGAGAATAGGTGGTGAGCCGCAACGATCAGGGGAGCGCCATAGATATAGAAGTCAATCCAGAAACCGAGCGTCAGCCAGGCAATGGTTAGCAGTCCGATCGAAGCGGTCATGCCGATCAGAAGTCCGCCGAGGAGGACGTGACCCGGAAGGGCGTTTCGGAAGAGCCGGAGATAGATCGTGTAAGAAAGGCTGGCCAGGCCGAGCCCGGCCGCGACAAAGAACACCGCGACGCTGACCGTGAAGAGGTTCGCGGTACCTGCGAACGCCAGCTCCACCACATTGCTCACCCAGAAAACAACGACGGGGAAATGGTAGATGAAATAGGCGGCCGGAGGGATCACGCCAAGCACGAACTCGAGAATCAACAGAACGCGCTTCCGCATTCGAGTAGCGGTCTCCGTTTTTCAGAGACGCCGCCGGAAACTATATCTACTCCTGCCGGAGCGCCTCGATCGGATCGAGCTGGGCGGCGCGGGCCGCGGGGTAGAGTCCGAAGAAGACCCCTACGGCGGCACTGAAACCGAGAGCCAGCAGGACCGAGCTCCCGCTCACCATCGTGCGCCAGCCGGCTGCCTGTGCGAGAAGAGATGAGGCACCGAAGCCCACCGCAATACCGAGCGTTCCTCCCGCGACACACAGGACAATCGCCTCGGCCAGGAACTGCGAGAGCACCAGGCGCCGTGTGGCTCCCAGAGCTTTGCACAGGCCTATCTCCTGCGTGCGCTCCGTGACCGAGACCAGCATGACGTTCATGATGCCGATGCCACCGACGACGAGGGAAACAGCCGCGATCGCCGCCAGCAGGTAAGCAAAGGTCCGGCTGGTTTCCTGGTAGGTGGACATCAGGCTCGACGTATTGTAGATACGGAAATCGTTTTCCTGGCTATTGCGGATCCGGTGCTGCCGGCGGAGAGCCTTCTCCACATCCATGATCGTTCTATTGAGACTGGCGGCAGAGCTGGCCTGTGCGGTGATGGTGCGCAGATGGTCGTGGCCGAAGACCCTGAGCCGCGCGGTCGAGATCGGGACCAGGATCTGCTCATCAGGATTGTGCCAGCCCGCACCACCTTTTTCACGCATCACACCGATGATCCGGAAGCGCAGACCCCGGATCATCACTTCCTGGCCGAGAAGATCGCTGGCCTCGGCCTTGAAATCCGGAAGAACTCCGGCGCCGATCACCGCGACTTTTCGCCGCCCCTCGATGTCCATGGGCTCCAGGAATCGACCGTAGTGCAACAGGAACCGGTTCACCGCCATCCAGTTTGGCGTGGTTCCTGTGATGGTCACGGCGACATTGCTGGACCCGAACCCGGCCTGGACGGTTCCGCGCATCTCGGGAACCACCTCAACCACGGTTGGAACTTTTTGGAGTATAGCGTCTGCATCCTCGAGCGTGAGCTTCACCTCGCCAGCCTTGACGCCCATGCGGGAGCGCCAGTCGGGACGGACCGTGAGCAAGTCGGTTCCGAGGGCCTGAATCCTGTCCTGCACGGCCTGCTGGGCTCCCCGCCCGAGAGCGACCATAGTGATGACGGCTGCAATGCCGATGATAATGCCCAGCATGGTCAGCACGGAGCGGAGCTTGTTGGTTCTGACCGCCCCGATGGCGAGGCGGGCGACATCGAAGGTTCTAATCGGATCTGCGCGTTTCGTCATGGTTCAAATTAATCCCTAGTTGCTCTGCTGGTTCTGCTTCTTTTTCGACTTGCGGCTCATGCCCGGTATCCCGCGAGTGCGTTGATATCTCTCGATCCGATCCTGCTGTTGCCTCAAAACCGTGGTGGAAGGCAGCAGAATAACCTCTTCACCGTCCGAGAGCCCCGAGAGAATTTCGGCATGGTTCCAGTCCGAGACACCCACCATGATCGGACGTATCTCCGGTCCTTCCGCGGTGTTCACGAATGCAATCGCTCTCCGTACATTGCTTGAGGACGGTTTATGGTTGGTGGATTCCGGAGATACATTCATGCCGTCCCCATCCAGTGAGGACGGAGAGAGGCCGAGAAACTGAGCGGCCAGCTCAATGTCATCCGCTGAGCGAATGGCCTCCGTGGGGACCGAGATCACGTCATCGCGCCGGGCAAGCATGATCTCGACCTCGACGTTCATACCGGGCCGCAACGAGCGATCTTCGTTCCTCATCCGAACCAGGACAGGGAACAGGGTCACGTTCTGTTCCACGATCGCCTGGGGCTCGATTCTGTCCACAGTGCCCCGGTAGTCACGCCCCGGATATGCTTCCACCGTGATGCGCACGGGCATTTCCGCCGTCACCCGGCCCACGTCGACTTCGTCCACGAACGACCGGATCTCGATCGACGAAAGGTCGGCCATCGTCATCAGAACCGTTCCGCCGGAGACCTGCGAGACCGCGGAAGCGATGACGTTTCCGACCTCGACGCTCTTGGTGAGGATCGTCCCCGATATCGGTGCTCGTACGGTGGTTTCCTCGAGCCGCCGGTTTGCAAGATCGAGGTTGATCCGCGCTTTCACGGCGTCCGCCTGGGCCTGTCTGGCTTCGTAGACGGCCTCATCGTAGTCGGCTTCTGCATACATGTTTTCTTCGCGGAGCTGCTCGGCCCGGCGCAGCGCCGATTCGGTGAACCTCTGTCGGGCCAGAGTGGCCTCCAGGTCCGCCTCCGCCTGTGCAAAGGCATTCTGGGCGTCCACGGGGTCGATGCGGACCAGAATGTCACTCGCCTTCACCTCGTGGCCGGTGTCCACGGGCAGTGCCGTGATCTCACCCGACGCCTTGGATTTGACCTCTACCGTCAGGATCGGCTCCACAACGCCGTCGGCGATCGCCGAATAGGCGATGTCCCGGCGCGCCACCGTGGAAATCTCCATGAGCGGTGCCTCCGGCCCGCGGGTGTCGCAGGCAGCAAGCTGTCCTCCGACGAGCGCCAGCACGGCGAGGCGCATCAGCGGGTCGAACAGCCTTCGCTCAAGACCAGGCAGTGACCTATCCGATGAGCCGGTATACAGCATTTCCAAGAGATCCATTTAATAAGTAAATAGTACCAGAAGAGCGGCCTGAAAGCCGATACCTTCCGGGTACCGGCGGGGGACTTCGGAAATTGCCTCTCAGGGCCCCCAAGTGGGCCCCTCCGGAGCGCGGGTCTGCGAGGGGGTTTCCTTGACTCCCCTCTGGACGGAACCTATGGTTAATCAGACTCGTCGTCTGCAGTGGGAGAGTCGAGCTGATATTTCGGATTGAGTGGAGGACATGACGGATTTTCAAGTTCTGAGCGCTGAAGCAAGACGTCTCATGGAGTTCAAGAGGCAGTATGTCTTGAAGGGGGATCTGACCCCTTGCCCGAAATGTTCCACCCCGATCAGCATCCGGGCCAGTCACTGCGAACAGTGCAATTGCGATATCTCCGATCACACGCAACTCGTCCGTGAAGCGCTCCACAAACTGAATGAGATAACCGCACAATTATACGAAATGGAGAGGAAGGAAAAAGAAATGGAATCGTATCAGCAGCAGGTGGCGGGTGGATCGTTCCTGAGCAATCTCCGGAGCATGTTCGCCGATCCGAGATTACTGAGAGACATGAGATTTGTGCTTCCCTTTCTGGTGGGCCTCTTTGCGCTCGTTTTATTTCTCAAGCACAACACGAGCGGGTTTGTGTTCTACGTGAGCACCGCGAGCTGCGCGTGCGTGGTCTATTTCATGTTCGAGAAGCTGAACCTGTCGAGATACGTCACGGTCGATCTCTACCGGCTGGTTCTGGTCTTTGGTGTGATCGTCATCCTCATCAGCGGCCCGTTTGGATCCATGGGTGAGTTGATGAGCTCACCGGTCGCCACGGCCAGTGTCGAGGTTCAGAAGTCGACGGTGAACGTTCGGCAGGAGCCCAACACCGATGCCAATGTGGTGACGAAAGTCAGCAAGGGCGAAAAGCTGAAGGTTCTCGACAACAAGGGTTCATGGTACAAGGTCGAGACCGCGTCCGGTGAAAAGGGCTGGGTCTATTCGAGCCTGGTGACCAAGCTTCAGTCATAGTCGGCGCGCTGCTGATAAACGGCCCGGGCGTCTTCGAGAATCTGGAAGACGACATCCTTCTCTTCTTCGGTGTTCCAGTCCTCGTGTGCGCGAACCGATTCCGTGATGCGATCGATCCAGAAGAGAAAATAGCTGGCGTCATCCTCTGAGCGCACGGGTTTTCCGCCCACCTCGACATAGATAGGGCTGGTAGTTGCAAAGGGGAGAAAATCGAGGATGGGGTGAGCGGCTTTCGAGTTCCAGGCCCTCAGAAGATACCAGCCTGAGTGATCGATCACGATTTCCCGCGACGCATCCGAGTGAAGACCGGGACCGTCGATTGGAAGGGACGCGACAACCTTACCGTTCCCAACGATTTCGAAGTGATCTACCGGAACGATCGAGCGCAGAGATGCGCGTGCCTCGAGACGGTGGGAGCCCTCCGGAAGGCGTAGCTCGTCGCCGATCCCTCTGCCATCGAGAGTGAACTCGAGTAACGGGCCGTTGGTAGCGAACGTCTTTCCGGCCCTCAGAGCCTCCAGGAAGCGCCGGTAATCGAGCGGCGGCTGGATCTTCGCGTAGACCCTGTTGATCCCGACGGGACCACGCAAGGAGGCGTAGTTGGCCATGGCGTCGGTGCCGGCGCCAGCGGGCAGGCGGAATCCGCAGTTCAGGATCCGGTACCAAACGTTCTGCGTGGCAAACGGATCCACGTTAAAACCCACCGCTTCGTAATAGTCCACTTTTCCCAGCGCCACATCGACCGGCAGCTCGTGTGTGAGCGGTCGATCGCGATCGAAGGGATCGGGCTCGGTGTCGAACGGATGCACATAACCGGTTACACCGCCCTGCGCGTGGGCGAGATCCAGGATGATCGAGTTGGGCGGATAGAGGCTGGCGGCAGCGGTGTGGGTATACGCGGCGTAGTCGGGAATCAGAATGTTCTCGCGCAGGCCGAGGAGCCCGAGGTGCCCCCAGAAGCTCGTGTGGAACTCCTGGCTGTGGTTCAGGATGAAACCCGGGCTGGAATCCGGATTCCCGCTGAAATATGAGATGTCGGGGACGCGCTGCTCCTTGTTGACGATCAGGTTTTCCACCATATCCAGATCCTCGGCGGCGGCCTGGAAAGTGAGCCGGGCAGGGTCATTCCGGTACGAGCCCCCGTAGTTCATGTGAACATGCAGATCAGCGCTGAACCAGCCCTCTGCATCAAGATCGATCAGGGGTTCTAGAGACACCTCGAGCCTTGCGGTGGCATCACTCTGGACCTTTACCTTGCGGCGAACCGGGCGATACTCCAGACCCCGGAGCACCTCGACCTCCATCTCACCGGCGGGAACTGTCAGGTCCGCGCTCCCGGCGGTGTGGAAGTATTGATACTCGAAACGGCGCTCGGAGCGATCGAAATTGTCGTCCGCATGCATCCAGGCGTCGTCGGGGGCGTAGCTGCGGCCGCTGGTGTCTGTCACCGACACGCGGGCCGGAATGGCGGCGCCGCTGCCTTCCTCCAATATTCTCAGATGCAACTGTCCCATCGACTGCCGGTAGCTCTTCCGCGCGGCCTTCAGTTCAACGCGGCGCCCCCCCGGCATATCCTGGATCCAGAGCGAAGTGTTCCCGCCTTCGTTCGAGATGTAGGCGATCTTCTTTCCGTCCGGAGACCAGCGAGGTGCCGTGGCGTCGAACTCACCGTAGGTGAGCGGAAAAGGATCACCTCCCTCATCCGTCATGATCCATATCTGGTTCCACTGGCGTCCCAGGTAAGAGGAG
>CBEVTG010000086.1:0-6974 GCA_965552745.1 uncultured bacterium | reverse complement strand
AATCGATGACGGAAACATCGCGCCCCGATTGGGTGTCTCCTACGACCCCACAGGTGACGGCCGTACGCGGGTTTTCGCCAACTGGGGCCGGTTCTATGATTCCGTGTTCTTCGATATTCTCGATCGTTTCGAGGTCAACGACGGGATCTCGTTCTACTTCGCCAATGCCACGGATTGCCCGGATCCCTCCTGCGCCTTCCTCTACTCCCAGAGTTACACGGCACCCGCCGATCTCGAGCAACCGCGCAAGGACCAGTGGCAGATCGGCGTCGAGCGTGAGCTTCCCGGCAACTGGCGGATCGGTCTCACCCACACCGAGTGGGAGAGCAAGAACGACATCATCAGCATCTTCGACACCGCCACCTCCGAGAATTTTCTGGTTTCTGACGGACACTCCGACTATCGGGGCACCGAACTAACGGTTCGAAAGCCTTTCGGAAGGAGCGTCGAGCTGTTCGGCTCGTGGACGCATTCGCGCACGCGAAGCCAGATGACAAACGCCGAGGAACTCTCCTTCCTCAATCCGAGCGATCCCCTGTCTACGGATTTCACTCGAGCGGGATATGACCGTCCGGATGTTGTCAAGTTATCGGCGTTGCTCCGTTTTCCTGCAGGCTTTAATCTGACGTCGGTCTACAGCTATCAGGACGGCCGGCTCGCGAGCCCGACAGAGACATTCCTGAATACCATCGATCCAGTGTTCGGAAAGAACTCGTACCGCCTCCCGCCCCAGCGAAGGTGGGATCTGATGGTGTCCCGCGGCTTCAACCTGGGCCGGGCGGACCTCAACCTGCGCCTGCAGGTCTTTAATGTTACCAACGAGTTCAACGTCGTGAGCATTGGTACGCGTACCGATGTGCCGGCGGGAACTCTCAACGAACTGGGAACGCCGCAGATCATCGACATCCCGCGTACCGTGCAGGCCGGAATCGAACTGCGTTTCTAGAGCGCCCGTTTTCTTCAGGACTTCGAGCGGATGGCGTTGAGTCGTCCGCCCCATCAGAGTAGAATCGCACCCGGCCTTGTTGCCCGCCATGTCCTTCCGCCCCTCCGGTCTCATCAAGCTCCTGCCTCTTGTTGCCCTGGCGCTCATCCTGTGCACGGTGCACGTGTCTCCGGAACAGGAAGGTGTGTTCACCCACGGGCCCCGGACGGGTGCGACCGTTCCGGCCGGCTGGCACTTGCGCTGGCCGTTTGTCGAGCGCCTGGCTCGCTTCCCGTCCGAACCCTTCGTCTGCGAGGGGGAGGCCACTGAGGTCACCCACGAAGGAGCCTCCCGCATGCGGCGGTGGCGCGTGAACGTGTCCGTGCGCTCCGAGGCCGCGGTGCGCTTTGCGCGAGCTCTGGAAAATCGAAGACCCTGTCCCGGCATCACGGTTGGCGTCACGCAGGCACTCGGATCTGGTGCGAATTCTCCCCGTGATGCGGTCGAAGCCACCCTGGGGGACATGGGGCTCGAGACCCGTGAGATCTGGCTGAGCAGCACCGATCAGCGCGAGACCGGTCGTGAAGTCCCATCCCCTGCGGAGAGACGCCGGCCGGTTTTGCTGGTAGGGCTCGACGGCGCGGACTGGCTGGTCCTGGAGCCGCTGATGCAGGCAGGCATGACGCCAAACCTGGCACGTCTCAAGCACGAGGGTGCCTGGACAGCCCTGCGCTCGAATAACCCGATGCTCTCGCCGCTGCTGTGGACAACGGTCGCCACGGGGAAGCCACCCGAGGAGCACGGCATCGTCGACTTCCTGATCCGTGACCCGGCTACCGGAGCCCGGGTCCCCATCTCCAGCAACTTCCGGCGCGCCAAGGCTCTATGGAACATCCTGAGCGACGCGGGAGTCGCCTCCGATTGGATTGCCTGGTGGGCGACCTGGCCCGCCGAGCGCATCATGGGACACATGGTCACTGACCGCGTCGCTTATTCACTGTTCGGTTACGAAGCGAGCCCGGAGGACACGGTCGGCGCCACCTGGCCAGCTGACTACCTGAAGCAGATTCAGGCTCACCGAGTCACCGATTCCGATATCAGCCTTGAAGACATGAAACGCTTCGTGCGCGTGGATGCCAAGGAACTCGAGGCCTCACGCCGGCGTGCCGCACGCTCCGCCCCTCACGAGGCTTACTCCGATCCCCTGATGCACCTGACGCGCATCCTCGCCTCGACGGCAACCTACCACCGCACGGCGCTGGAGTTGCTGAAGGATGGACAGGCTCCGCTCACCGCGGTTTATTATCAGGGCATTGATGAGGTGAGCCACCGTTTCGCTCATTGCACTCCCCCGCGCATGAGTCTCTGCAGCGACGCGGATTTTCTGCGTTACCGGGATACGCTCTTTAATTTCTATTCTTACCAGGACTCGCTGATCGGGGAACTTCTGGAGCGGGTGGATCCGGATACCGTGGTGATCGTCCTTTCGGATCACGGTTTCCTGAGCGGCAGTGAGCGTCCCACGAATCAACTTCCGCACATCGAAGGACGTCCGGGAGAGTGGCACCGCGCCTACGGCCTGTTTGTCATGCACGGCCGCGGTATTCCCGCTGGGCGCACCGAGACGGTGAGCCTTTACGATCTGGCTCCGACACTGCTGCACCTGCTGGGCCTGCCGGCCGGCGAGGACATGCGGGGAGAAGTGCTGGCCGCAGCGCTGGCGGAGCTGCCGTCCGAGGTCACGCGCATTGCATCCTGGGAAGAGGTTGGGGCACGGGCCGCACCGGCCGGCGGCGCCCCGTCATCGAGCTACGACGAGGACGTGATAGCGCGGCTTCGGTCTCTCGGTTACATCCAGGGCCCGGATGAGGAGGAGAAAGATACTCACACAGCTGGACGCGTCGAGCGGAGCGACCAGCCGCCGGCCCCGGCCGATGCGGGGGGCGTCACCTATCACACCAATCTGGGCGTGCTGTACCAGAACCGCGGTGAACACTCGCGTGCCGAGATCGAGTTCCGACGCGCCCTCGAGATCAAGGCAAACCATCCGGACGCCCTAGGCGGACTGGCCACTGTCCTGCTCGACCAGCACCGTTCCGCCGAGGCACGCTCCCTGCTGGAGCCGTTCCTGGAGCGAAGCGCGGAGGCCAAATCCCGAATCTGGTTGCTCTATTCCGCGGCCTGCAGCCAGGATGGCCGACAGCGCGAGGGGCTGCGTTTCCTGGAGCGGCAGGCCGCCCGACGCGCCATTGGCTGCCGGCTCGAGGTGGCCAGGGCCCGTCTCATGGTGGATCTTCAGGATCCTGCCGGCTCCGAGAACGCCCTGCAGAGGGCCCTGGAGAATGAACCCGGCTGCATTACGGCCGTCGAAGACCTCTTCGATCTCTACGAGAGCACGCGCCAGCTCGAACGGCAGGACAGCCTCATGCTCGCCGCGCTGCGAACGCGCCCCGACTCCCCCCGCCTTCTGGGGCTCGATAGCCTGAGGCTGAAAGCACGGGGCGACATGCGCGGAGCGGAGGAAACACTCCGGCGGGCGCTCAGCCAGGCCCCCGACGATCCGATGCTCCTCACGAATTTTGGCTCACTCCTGGGAATCAGCGGGCGCTACCGGCAGGCGATTGACCTCCTGAGAGATGTCGTGAGGCGCAACCCATGGCTCCTGGAAGCGCGCGTTAACCTGGGCGCGGCGCTGGGCAAGCAGGGCCACGTCCGCGAGGCAATCACGGTATTTGAGGAGGCTCGCTCACTGGGCATCTCTTCAACGACGTTACTCAACGCCCTGGCTGTAGCCTATGCCGAGAACCGCCAGCACAACGAGGCGGTCCACGCCCTGGAGGATTCGCTGCAGATCGACGGGGATCAGCCGATGGTTCAGGCAATGCTCACGGAGCTGCGCCACACTTCATGAAACACAAGTTCCGCAGCAGACACCACTACCCGAAGAAGCTGTCATTCAGATCAGTGCGCCGAGCGCAGTCGCTCGCAAGGAAGGCAGGGGCATCCATTGGATCCCCAGCGCAGTCTCGCTGCGCCAGCTCGCGCGCCTTGACGCGCTGAGGCCCCGGGTGCCTTCCTGAGAGCGAGTGCGCTCGGTGCTGAGCACGACAGCGACTTATTTTGAGGATCGATATCTTGAGGTTTCTGGATCAGAATGTGCGAGCGCGCTTCGCGATCTTCCTACCTGTCATCATGGTCATTCTCATCGGCTGCGGGCAGGGTGATGGGGACGCGGGGGGCACGTCCGGGCGTCCGACCGCTGAGGTGACGGTGGAAGAGCAGGGTCCGGCTACGGACCCGCGCGAGGAGCCCGACACTCCACTGGCATGGGCAAACCTCGCTGCATCCCTCGCCGCTTCGGGCCTTCTGGAGGAGGCGGAGGCTGCGATCCTCGAGGCCCTGGAAATTTCCCCCGAGACTCCCGCCCTGCTGGCGGAACTCGCGCGCCTGCAACTGGCTCTGGGAAAGGAAACCGAGGCCCAGAGCACGGCACTGCAAGCCGCCGATCTGAGCCGCGGATCAGACCCGCGCCTGTACCTGCTGGCGACCAGCACCCGGCTGCGGCTGGGCCAGGACGAAGAAGCTGCCGTCGATCTGACTCGTTGGGAGGAAGAGCACGGATCGTACCCTCTGCTCACCGTTGCGAGGGGCCTGGTGCATGAGAGCGCCGGCCAGCTCGAAGACGCCGAGACCGCCTACCAATCGGCTCTGCACGCCGATCCCGGGTGCCGGGAGGCGCTCTCCGGTCTCGTCAAGCTGAGCTTTGAGCGAGGCGACCCGGAGGCCGCACTGGGCGCCATAAGGCAAGCCAGCGCAGCGGGAGCCGCGCCGCGCATCTGGGAGGGACAGGCACTGCGCCGGCTGGATCGGCTGGAAGAGGCGGAGGCAGCGTATCAGGAGGCCCTGAGGTTGGAGCCCGATCACGCCGTCGCGCTCGCTGACCTGGGGGCGCTCAGAGCGGTGCAGGGAAATTTCGCCGAAGCCCGTTCGCTCCTGGCGCGCGCGCTCGACCTGCAGCCGAACCTTGCTGGAGCCCGGGCCAACCTCGAAAAGGTCGATCACCACCTCTCGGAAGTCCAGACCTTGCCCACAACCATTCCCTGACTGGGAGCGGGGTGCACAGTGCACCCCCGTCTCCAGAAGTCGCATCCTGGATGCTGCGGTTGGTGTCAGCGGTGAACGATCAGCGTGCCGCCGGGCGGCGGGCTTTCTTTCGGCTCTTCTTTGGGGAGCTCTTTGGCTCCGCCAGCGCCTGATCAAGGTAGCGGTGGAAGAGGCGCTTGTCACCGGCAGGCATCTCAATGATCCGCACCCCGATCTCGAACTCCTTGGCGCCCTGTACCTCACGGATGCGAGCCACCCGGGCCCTGCAGCGCAGGCTGCGACGGCGACGGGGCAGGGTCAGGCTCAGCTCGACCAGGCTCGAGATGGCCAGAGCGCGGTCCGTATAGAAGAGCAAACCGTTCTCGCTGGCGTCGCGAGCGTGGAACAGCAGCTGCTTGTCGGGGTGGATCGCGACGCGCCCAACGATGGATGCCTCGACCCGGGCAAATTCCCTTCTCTCGACCACATACGGCGTCACCATGTTCTTCCCCCTGCTCTTTGAAATGTAGAGCGCTCGATCTGCCTTCTTTACCAGCTCCTCCGACGTGCCTGCATCCACTTCGAACTGCGCCACCCCACCGCTCACCGTGACGACCCCCGAGCGTCCCCCCGAGATCTTCACGAGGCCCGTCTCCACGCGACGGCGCGCACGCTCGGCCACCCTGAGTGCTCCCGTCTTGGTGGTCTCCGGAAGAATTGCCACAAACTCCTCACCGCCATAGCGCACCACGGTGTCGGTATCACGAACGCTGCTTACAAGGGCCCGCGCCACCAGTACGAGCGCGCGATTTCCCGCCAGGTGCCCATAGCGATCGTTGAATTGCTTGAAATTATCGACGTCAAAAATGACCAGAGACAGCGGGGTGCCGTACCGCTTCACGCGTTGCACTTCACGCTCGAGTGTCATCTGGAAAAAGCGATAGTTGTGGAGACCCGTCAGTTGGTCAATGTAGATACCATCTTCCGTCTTGTGAAAAATAGTGATTTCGATGATTTTCGGGTTGCGGATTTTGTGGCTGATATCGAGGAAGTAGCTGAGCATGGCAACGCGAAAATCGACGTTGCGCTCCAATTTGTTGCGCATCTCATGCCGATACTCCCAGATGGCCGTCCAGTGTTTTTCCGCATTGGAACTTTCGAACTCGAGGTGGGACAGCGCATAGAGAACGACGGGGTAGACCTCGCGGCCGTACCGGCGCCCCAAGGCCTCAACACGTGATCGGAAGGAAGGCTGTGAGGCCTCACCGCGAACCAGCAGGTCGCGGATTTTCTTTTCGATGACTTGCTCGAGATCGAGCGGGTCCTTCATGGGAGCCCGTAGTCAGCAGAAAGCCTCGACGAATCGTACCACAGAAACCCCTTACGGAGAGCCATCAACCACTGGTCGCATGACCACACTCTCAACGTACCAGCACACGCGTGCGCCGTATCCTAGCTTCATATTTGTGCAGTTGCACGGCCACTTCAGCGAGTTCGAAGGGTTTCTCGAGGCAACGGTTACCGCAGCGCTCCAGGAACGAACGGGTGTCCTTGCTCACCGTGTCACCGGTGATGAAAAGCATGCGCTCCGCGAGGCCCGGATCGAGCGCCCGGACACGTTCGTATAGCTCATCCCCGGCATACGCATGTCACTGATGATCAGATCGGGCTTCTGTTTGACGATGAGCTTCAGAGCCTCGCTGCCATTCTGCGCATTCTCGACCACGAATCCCTCCTGGTTCAGCGCCTGGTGCAACACGTCCAGCACCGAGGGTTCATCATCGACTATCAACACGCGCAGTGCCTCCTGCACGGCAAAGGCTCCGGAGGTTGCAGCCGGGGTTGAGGCCGTCCCTGCCTCCTCACCCTTGTCACTGGCTCCGGCATCCGGCGATTCGCTCGTGAACGGCAGCTCTACGGTAAAGCTAGCTCCTTTTCCGATCTCGCTCTCGACGGAAATACGCCC
>CBEVTG010000085.1:0-6980 GCA_965552745.1 uncultured bacterium | reverse complement strand
GGTCTTCAGCCGCATCGTCAGCTTTACTGAGGCGGCTTCCGATCATGAGGCGCTCGGGCGTCTCTGGGCGCGCGCACGCATTCACCGTATCGAGCGCGAGCAACACCAGGGACGGCGCGGCGACGCTGTGGAGGCGATCACCCAACTCGGCCTCAGGCACCGGCTGATGACCGCCTACACGTCGCTGGTGGCGGTGGACAGCGAGGTTTCAAACACCACCGGCTCATCCACCCGCATGGAGGTTCCGGTCGAAATGCCCCAGGACGTTTCTTACGAGGGCGTTTTCGGTGGCCCGGCCAGATCCGCTTCGAGCCTCCGGAGCTCCGCACAGACACTCCCCCCATCCGGGAATAGTGGTTTGTTCAGTCTCCTCCTCGGAACGAGGGAAGCCCCTCCCTCTCAGGCCCTCAAACGGGCTGAGGGGTACGACCTGCTGAGCGCGTATGATGTGGATGACCGTGGAATCATCGCAAAGCAGAAGAACCACACGGCGGAGGAGATGTTCGACAGGATCCTCCTGTTCAGGCCGGACGGCACACAGGTGACCATCGAGCCGGATGGCGAGATGTGGCACATCGACGGGCGCAAGCGGACGCTGGTGCGGACGCTGACGACCTCAGAGATGATGGTGCTCAGGCAAGCACTGACCGGGACTTCCATGCAGAGCTGGTCCGGCATTAGCTCCGGTCCACGGCTCGTTGTCGAGACGGGCGGCATGGTCCGGGCCATCGCGCTTCCGGCAGGCGATCCCGGCGCTGACGCTCTGGTGAGGATGATCGAGCGCTGGGCGTCGTGACCCGTCTCACGGCGGAACCGTCCCCTCCGTGGCCGCACAGGCTACGGAGGGGATTGTTTTTCCACGACAGAGATTCGTGCCAGAGGGTGAAGCACCTCACAACGCCGGGATCCCGTCCCCCTTGCTCAGATGGGAATGGATCTCAACGAAGACTGAATCCGGATCGATCGAGCCGTTCCAGCTTTCCCAGAACCGTGAGAGCGGCGTTCTTTCGGAGTGCAACTGCTTCTGCACGTCTCCCTCTGCCGTGGTGCCTTCCGGCTTCCACTCCGGCCCCAGCGCTTCGCGGAACGTCTCCAGAAAGCCACTCGCGGCGGGTACGTCCCCATTCCTCCAGGCGATGTAGCCGCGCAGGAAGAAGCTGCCGGCGGCGCGCGGATTGGTCCGGCCGATCCAGACGAGACGCTTATCGGCCTCGCCGGTTCTTCCCATGAGCAGCTCGACTTCCGCCAGGGCCTGTAAGGATCCGGTCTCTTCCGGGTTGATCGCCAATGCCCGCGCGAGCGCCTCATGCGCCGACCGCAGATCGTCTCTCGAGGATGCGTGCAGGGCGCGAAGCGTGCCCCAGCGCCGGTAACCGCGCGAACCTCTCGGGTTGATACGTGTCAGCTCCGTGAACTCCGCGAGAGCGGAGTCGAGCTCACCGAGCGCGGCAAGGCAGTTTCCCAGATAGTATCTTGAATCCTCGTGCGCCGGGTCGATCTCCAGTGCGGCTCTGAACTGCTCGACCGCGCGCGTCAGATTCCCTTCCGTCTTCATGGCTTGCACCGCGGCGCGCTGGTACTCCCAAAATCTCACAATCCGCGCTCTGTCATCCATCTTCCGGACTGCCGCCTGCTGTGCACCCACCTTTGCCGGCACCGGCGGTGCCGCCGGACCGATTCTCTTTGGCCGTGGATCCCCCTCGAGCAGCTCCCAGACGGTTCCGGCCGCCAGGTCGCTGTAGAGCGCCGTCTCTCCGCCGTGCCAGCGAACCTCGAGCTGTTCGATCCGCTGCGCCATGCCCAGACCGAAATGGACCACGCGGCTGCTCTGCGACAGGTACGAAGCGCTGCTGATCGTGCGCCGCTGCTCCGCACCGCCGCTACGTGCGATCAGCTTAGTTCCGTCACCGAAACCGCGAGCCGGATCTCCTTCCTTCTGGAGGCTGCGCAGACGGATTTTGATCCAATTTCCAGACTGCATGTCGTTGCGAAACAGCAACGGCCCGCTCTCGCGGCAAATGATCAGCAGGTCGATATCCCCGTCGTTGTCGTAATCGGCGAGCGCCAGCCCCCTCGCGACCCTCGGTGTCGATAGCGTCTCATCGAGCACCGCAAGGTTGTCGAAGTGCTCGCCGTGACGGTTCCAGAACAGGAACGGTTCCTGCGAACGCAGCCGCGGAGGCCTGTCATCCGTCTCGAACGTGCTGCCGTTGGCGACGGCGAGATCGATCCAGCCGTCGGCATCGAAATCTGCGAACTCGGCCCCCCAACCGACAAACTGCAGGGCGATGTATCCGAGGCCGCGAGCGTCGGCGTTGTCCATGAAGCGCAGGGCGTGATCCGCCACCTTTCCTGAAGCATTCGATGCGTCTTCAGAACGCCGGCGCAGATCGATCCATAAGGAATCGTAGAGGGCGTTCTCCTGCGCGACCCAGTGGGAAACGAACAGATCATCGTCTCCGTCCCGGTTCCAGTCGGCCGCCGCCAGTCCCATGGCTCCCCGGTAATCCGCCACCCAGGCTGCGTGACTGACGTCCTCGAATCTTCCCTTTCGGTTCAGGTACAGCACGTTGTCCGAAATATCGTTGGCGACGTACAGATCGAGCCAGCCGTCATCGTCGAAGTCGTGCCACAACGCGCTGAGACTGCGCCCCTCCGGATTGTCGATACCAAAATCTTTGGCCACCTCGGTGAAGCTACCATCTCCCTCGTTGCGGAACAGCAGGTTCCGGTGCGGCTTGAAAGAGGAAGGGTTCAGCGTGTAAGGAACCGTCCGTCCGTACTGCTGGGAAGCCCGCGCCGAAGCAGAATCGGCTTCGGTGTACTGGATGTATCCAGACACATAGAGATCGAGATCCCGGTCGTTATCGAAATCTCCCCACGATACCCCGGCCCAGAAGCCCGGAGGCTCCGGAAGCGCACTATCCCGGTGAAAGGTTCCGCGCTCGTTCCTGTAAAGAATCAGGCTCTGGTATCCGCTGACGACCAGATCCAGCCAGCCGTCACCGTCGTAGTCTCCCCACGCTGCCCCCATCCCGATGATGCGCGTGTCCGGAAAACTTTCCGCTGGACGGAACGTTCCGTCTCCCAGATTTTCATAAAGAACAGACCGTGCTCGCTCCTCGGTGGGAAGCTTCAACGATCCCCCCGCACTCACCAGGAACAGATCCTCATCCCCATCGTTGTCATAGTCTCCCCAGGCGACACCCGGTCCCATGTCTTCCGGGAGCTGGGAGCTGCGCGGCCCACGGAACGGTTCGAACTCTCCCAGGCCAACCTCCCGCGCCACCTCCACAAAGCGCGGGTAAGGAGCCTCCTCAGGAATTTCCTTCTGGAGCGTCCGGGTGATTTCGGGGTGATCTTCTCCGGGCCTGTATTGATCGGGCCGCGATCGCAGATAGAAGAAGGCAAGCAGCCCCACAGCTATCAGACTGGCCACACTGATGACGACCGCTGCGCGGCGGAGATTACGACGGCGTCTCCCCGCCGGCCGCTGCAACACACTCCTCTTAATGCCTGGCCGCGTCATGCTCATGTCGCCGTGAGAAGTGGAATCCCTCGTGGATTCAACGCCCCGCGCTCCCGCCGGCAACGCCGGGCGATCGCACCTCCACCCTGGCGGTGGCGTTGTCGATCTCCACTACAGGCGCCGTGATCCCGGAATCTTCGCCGAACAGGAAGTTGAGCAGGAATTGATCCACCTTGCGGTAGTGCAGTCTGGCGGTGACCTGATAACTTCCAGCGCCTGCCGGGGGCTGAATCTCGAAACGCTGCTCGTCTTCGCCGCCGCTCGTGGCCTCGGGGCGCGCCGCAACTGGAAGTGTCGAGGGACAGCTCACGGCATAGTCGACCGTGTCGGAGAACCCCGGGAACAGGGCGCGCCGGTAACGCACACCGACCATCTCCCAGAGATTGTGACGATCGATCAGGTTACCGTACTGATCAACGGGCTCGGCTTTGAACAGGAACGTTCCGGGCTCAATGAAGTTCTTCTCGTCGCGAGTCCCCGAAGTGAAGATGATGTTGCCGCTCTCATCCGACACCTGGAGCTCGACCCAGCTCTGGATGATGTCGAGGGGCCCGGTCGGAAAATCATGCCCCACCTTGTTGGAAGTGAGGATGACACGCACGGGAATCGTCTCTCCGCTGGCGATGCTTTCCGGCACCTCGAGGGCAACACGCACGATCGGCCCTTCCGCCCACTTGCTCTGGATCTCCGGAATCTTGGTCTTTCCCTGAAGCCATTCCTCCGTCAGGCTCACCTGCTCCTCCCAGCCTTCCAGCTCCAGCATCTTGGGCATGAGCTGGTTCGAGGCGATGAAGCGGTGGCTGCGGTGCTTGCCGTCTTCGGGCGAGCGGTTGTAGTCCGCCGTGTCTCCGGAAGCCGGATCGGTCGAGGTGACTAGTGGCATGTGGCACTCCCGGCACTCGATCGTCTTTGACGGATCTCCCTCGTGGTACCAGTGGCTGGCCTTCCAATTGTCGTACTGGTTCTGCAACTGCACCCATCCGACCTGGTTAACCTCCTTGTCGATGAACTGCTTGTGGCAAGCGGCACAATATTCTGGAGCTTTGTACACGCGCTTGCTGAGCTTGTTGTGCTCGGCAGGGTAGGTGCGGATCAGGAAGTCACGCGCATACCGTGTTATCCCCTCATCACTCCACTGCCACAGGTATTCCCGGGGCTGGTAGATGACGTAGTTCGCGTTCCCCTTGAGATCGGTCTCCTGGATTGAGTGGCAGGAGAGGCATGAGACACCCTCGTTATATCCCTCGAGGTTGGTGAGATCTTCCGCGAAAACATTCTTTGCCCCGGAGAAGAGGGAGATCGGATCGTGGCAGCCCCCGCAGTAGCGCGTGGACTCGGGACCGTTCTGCTTTGCCATCACCCCCTGGATCCCCTGGAACAACTTGTCCATCGCGGCGTAACGGTGGGAGCTCGGCTGCCACTCGCGAAGGATCTGTTCGTGGCATCCACTGGTGCCGCAACTTGCCGATCCGGAGAGTGAACGCGCATCGAACGCCCCGCCGGTCGAGGTACGGGCCAGGCTGGGCGCGAACGGACGATCTTTGCCATACAGGAAGCTGTAATCCTCTGGAAACTCGTTCTCATAGATGTTGCCCGGGTACAGGAACACCAGCGCCGCGGTCAGGATCGTTCCCAGGATGGTTCCCGCGGCCGTCTGCCAAAGACAGGCTCGCGCTGGACGCGCCGTGCCCTGAATCCGGGTGCGTGCCAGGGATGCCACCAGATGCCACACGAGCGTGACCAGGGCGACCAGCGTCGAGATGAGATGCGTCTGCCTCCACGCCCAGGTGGTGTGAATACCGAACATTCCCTGCCAGGTCACCACCACACCCGAGACCAGACAGATGATGAGCGCCACGGCGCCCACGTACCCGACCAGTACGAGATGCGAGAGAGCGTACCGCTTGTAATCGGCCCAGTGGATGACCAGGTACCAGGCCAGGGGTACGAGGGTCAGAAGACCGAGCAGCGTGTGCACGATCACTCCCCATTGCACGCTGGGGTGGAATGGGGCGAAAGTCACCGCCAGCCCCGTGATAGTTTCGATGAGAAATACGGCCATCGTGACGGCCGCCAGGCGCGATCCCCAACCTGTTTTCAGGACCCGTCCGTTCATCTGCCGCTCGTTCATATCCGACCTCCCCTTTCACTCCTCCACAGACACCTGCATGCCCCCTCCATTAGGCAATGTCCGTGCCAGCCCCTGCCGAATCGAGATCACAGTATTTGATTGAAATATAAGCACTTATGCAAACGATCCAGATCGCAGATTGGCGCGGGTGCGCCATATTGCGCCATAGGCTCTACGCAGGTGGCGGAATGGTGCTGTCATGAGTCGGGTAAGCCACACCCACTGGCCTGCGCGAGTCGACCCGAGCCCGCCGGCGAGGACGGGTACCAGGACCGCCCCACACCGGTCGTGTGGCGGAGGCGCGTTTGCTCATTGACCGACCCTTTCTGCTCCGGTAGGATTCACATCTTCATTACAGGAGGAGCCACCTTGAGACGACTCGCCGCGATGTTCGCAGCGGCGGCCGCAGCGTTTACGCTCGCGCTGGCCGCCACCGACAACCCTTACGCCCCCGATGTACCCGAGCCCGGATCGGTCGAGGCCATCGCCGAGGCTACGACGTCACCGGAGTTTCTGAGCGAGTGGGTGTCATACGTCCCGGAATCAAAGGACGTACCCTCTCCCACCGATTTCCTCGGACACATCGCCGGAGCCCCCGGCGAGTTGAGCCGAACCACTGACGTGTACGGATACTTCCGGGCCCTCGCTGAAGCTTCTCCCCGCGTGCAGGTCGAGACCATCGCCAAGACGGAGGAGGGGCGCGACATTATTCTCGTGGCGATCACCGACGACGAGGCGATGGGAGACCTGGGCCGGTTCCGCGAGGCGACCGCGAAGCTGGCGGATCCCCGGATCTGCAACGAGGCCTGCCTCAACAGCACGCTGGAGTGGGCGCGGCCGATCTTTTACCTCAACGGCGGTCTGCACTCCACCGAGACCGGCAGCCCGGAGATGCTCATGGAGCTGGCCTATCGTCTGGCCGTTTCGGAGCGCCCGCAGATCCGGGCTATTCGGGAGAAAGTCATCGTCATCATCAACCCCGTCTCGGAGCCGGATGGGCGCGATCGCGCCGTGGATTGGTACTACCGTTACCTCAAAGGAAAGACCGACCACGCCAACCTGCCCTACAGGTCACCTCCCTTCTGGGGCAAGTACGTCCTCCACGACAACAACCGCGATACTCACCAGCGCGGGCTGGCGCTGACGCGCGCGGTGCAGGACACCTTCTTTCGCTGGCACCCACAGGTGATGCACGAGCTGCACGAGTCGATCCCGTTCCTGCAGATCTGGACCGGAACGGGTCCCTACAACGTGAACATGGATCCGATCCTCGTCGGCGAGTGGCACCAGATGGCCTTCAACGAAGTGCGCATGCTGTCG
>CBEVTG010000084.1:0-6999 GCA_965552745.1 uncultured bacterium | reverse complement strand
CGAGATGGCGGGCGTGGAAATACTCGTGATCCACCAGAAGGTGGAGCCAGTCCACACCTCCAGCAGCGTCGAAGGTGTCATCGAAGACGATGATGTCGTTGGGTCCCCCGGCACGCGGCGCGTCGCGGGGATCGCGCGGATCCTTACCTCCGGGTCTGACCAGGCCAGCCAGAAACCCGCTTGGATGAAGGCGCCGGCCAGCGCCCCTCACCTCCCCGATGAAGGTCCCATAATCGGGGTGCAGGGAGCTCAGGATTTCGAGGAACTGGGCCGTGGCGGACGCTTCGGCACGCCACGGCAAAAGCATGAGCGCGAGGACGATCCAACCTTTTTTGCCCACCCTGTACACCCCCGTTTGCCGTGGAAAGAGTGGCCTAAGTATACGATGAAGGGAGTGTCCGACCAGTGGATTTGAAGCTCAGACCGGAGCACTGGATTCTCCTAGCAATCCTGGCTCTCTGTGTGGTCCTTCTGGCTCTGCAGATGAGACAAAGCTGGAGTTTTCCGGCCCTGGTCCGCCTCACCCAGGTTATCGATGAGGCCTCTCCGGATCCTGCCCCCTCTTCATCCTCCCAGACCGATCCGACCGCCGGAGGCAATCTGGAAGAGGAAACTGGAGAAGGGATCGGCGAACCGGAGGCCACGACCGAACAGCAGAAACCCCACAACCCGCCAGCAGAAACAAAGGCCTCTGAGCTGACGCCAGCCGGAGAACATCTGTCCGATGCCGACGTGCAGTTCGATCTGATGGTGTGGCCAGAGTCGATAACGCTCGCCGATGCGATCAGCGTGGTTGTGCGCCTGCAGACGACGGAATCACCTGTGGAAGCCACGTTCGAGCTGATCTACGACGCCTCGATCCTGGAGCCGATCCCGGATATGTACCAGGCGCTTGAGGCGCTCGCCATGGAGCAGACTCTTCCCGAGATTTCGGTTGACGCTGGCGAAGAGGGCCGGTTGAAGGTCCGAATTCAGAAGCAGGACAGGTCTCCGCAGCCCGCCCCGACAAATCCTCAGCTCTGCTATGTGCAGTTCAGACCCTTGCGCAGCGCCGAGACATCGATCAGGCTTACGAAAGGAATCCTGGAACTCTCTGATGGAAAACAATTGTCTTCCGGAGAGAACAAGAAGACCTTTCAGATCCACTGATCATGTCACCGTCCGCGATACACCTTGACAAAAGATTATCGTGGGTTACATTAGCCTTGTTCGACGTAAGGCCAAGAACGATCCGTTTGCTCGGTAACAACGAATGAAAGCTTGAACGAAACGGATCGTCAAGGAAGGAGGTGGCAGCCCGTGGCCAAAAGGAGAGCGAAGAAGAAAGCTTCAAAGAAGAAGGCTTCCAAGCGAAGGAAGAAGGCTTCCAAGAAGAAGGCTTCAAAGCGCAAGAGCCGTCGGCGTCGCCGCTAGGCGCTGTAGTGCTTGCTTTTCGGGTGGGCTGCCACATGTTATGCCCACCCTTTTTTTATGTTCTCAGGAGCGTGGAGCCCCACCACCCCCCTCGAGAGAGTCCCGACCCCCTCAACGCTTGCGCTGTGAGCCGGCGCGCTCCGAACGGGTGGGGTTGCCGAATGTCCAGCCAATCGTGAACTTCACATCCGGCGAGTCGGAGAGGCCGAGCTTCAACTCCAGAAGCAGATCCGAAGCGTTCGACCTCACCCGCTGAATGCCTCCCAGAATATTGAGACCCAGATCCGTATCATCGTCATCCGTGGAATTTCCCGGGGGATCGTCGTAGTTCACGTAATTGATCCCCAGCCCTCCCCCGACATACGGCATCCAAGCCTGGCTGATCGGAAACAGATAGGCCGCTTCGATGTTCAGAGCCAGCAGAACTTGGTCGTCACCCACGCCCAGCTCAACGTTCGGCTGCAGGCGTACGTTCCGCGCCAGCTCTCCAAAGTCGAAGTGGATTCCTCCGAAAACCTGATCCGGATCCACGCTCAGGCCCGCCCTGGGGCCCCATCCCCGGTAGCCGAAACCATCCTCGGCGACCGCCAGGTTCGCTACGCTTAACACCAGAGCACAAATCAACCAGCGAAAACGATACAAAAGGCACCTCCTGTGAGAAGGATGGAATTGGGTGTATGAGGCTTCTTTCAGACGGCCCGCTCGCCAAACCAGTGCCGCGAAGCCAGGTCAGCTGCGCGCCGCTCGAGATTCCTGCGACCCTGGGCGCAATCCGCGCAGGGGCCACAGGTACGGTTCAGGTTTCGATATGCGCAGTCGATTGAAGGGTACCAGATCTGAAACTTCCAGCAGAAGAAATCATCTTCCGAGGTCTTGTACGTGCACCGGAGGCTGGATGCCTGGCGCCTCCGGGACAGATCGCTCACCACCGGAGAAGAATCCATCACGACCAGTCTGAGGGCTGCACGGCTCACGCTGTTTTTGCTCCATCCAAAGCGCTTATTTTACCACGTCTCGCTCTCCCGATTCCCGCAAACGCCCCGGATCTGACCTGAAAGACCACCAAATCAGGGCCTCTAAACTGTTGTAAATAAGAGTTTTATTTTACGAATTCCAAAACATTGATACTTTCTGTAATTAACCTATATTAAAGATAGGAAACACATATGTATTACTCCAAGCGCAGGGCTAAGCGAGCGCTCCGACGAGCAGCCGAATGGGTGTGGCCGAGGGAAGCCCGTGGCGTCCTCCACGTTCGCAGCTGGACCGCGGTGTCGATCCTCGCCGCCTTTCTTGTGCACGCCGAATCGACCTCGGCCTGCATCACCGTGGACCCGGACCGCTATCTGGTCGTCGAGCAACATGCATGGATGGACTCACTCGCCGCCGATCGTTCGGCAGACGCCGTGCATGCATCGCAACGCTCCATCCGGCGTCGCCGCGCCGCTGCCCAATCGAGTCGATGGTCCCAGCCCGCTCAGGAGCAAGCATCCCTGATCCAGACCGAACCCGTCACCCGGAACCAGCTCGCACCCGCCGCGCAGGCAGCTCCGGCCGTGCGCGGTGCCGTGCAAGCCGTGCGCCCGATGCCCGAGGGCACTTCCCGCGCCATTTTGCAGGGTGAATTCGCCACGCTCCTGGTCGAGACGCTGCATCTGCGCGCTCCCCGGGGCGGGTGGTCATCCGAAAGGGCTATCAATGCTCTGGTGGGCATGCACCTCCAGACACAGCCGGATGAGGGCGTCGCGCCCCCCGGCGGGTGGAGAAATGGTCAACCGCTGACGGAAGGTGACATCGCCTTCCTGCTACAACAGCTGGGCATCAACGTCGTGGCGCGTAATCCCGACCGCTCGATCTCGGTGGAGGAAGCCGAGACGGTTCTGGCAAGGCTGGCAGCTCTCTTCCGTGAGCTGGCTCCGGCCACGTTCACCGCCGTGCCGGAACCCAGCCGCGTACCGCTCGGTAACCCGGCGCGCGCGCCGCTAAGCCCGTCCACTCCCTGATCCAGACCCTCTCCGATCCGGTATTCCGCGATACCCCATGTTTAATCGGCGCCTCCGCGCACCACCTCGACGTGTGCTCCGCCTCTCAGGATGACGCGCGCTCCTTCGAGAGCCTGGACGAGGTCCGCGAGTTCTCTCCTGGTGTACGCTGCGCGCACTGATGCACAAAACAACTCCCGCATCCGGGCGCCGTACCTACGACCGTAAAACACCAGGTGGATCCTGAGAAGAAACCGTGGCGGACGCCGGAGATCTCTCAGGAACACGGGGGCTCCTGAAGGCACCACTCTGGAGGCTTCGCCAATAGTGAGTTGCGGTCGCTCCAGATGATGGAGGAGCGAGTTGCTGCACACGCCGTCGAAGCTGGCACCGCGAAACGGAAGCGCCGAGGAACTGGCGCACACCAGAAGAAGGCGATCCCGCATGCCCCGGCGGTCCGCCTCCTGCCGCGCCCGCTGAAGCATCGCAAGAGAAAGGTCCACCCCCATGATCATCAGGCCGGGAACACGATCCGCCACGGATAGCGGTATGGCGGCCGGCCCGCACCCCAGATCGATCAAAGATCGACACCGCTCGAAGACCGGCGCCGCGCGCCGCGCCGCTTCTTCATCGAGGCTCGAGAGATAGCGCTGGGTCGATGCGTCCACGTAGGCAGCCACTTCATCTTCACAATCCATTGCCTCCGCTTCGGGCACGCGGTGCCCCCACCACCAGGAAAGAAGGCGCTTCAGAATCCACATGACAGCACGGCCGGGGTGCGGCCGGCGCATGCTATCATACGGCCACATTGAGTGTTTTCAGCTTTCTGCGAGGAATACTTCTTGGACCGTGAAGACACGGGCTCGAACGCTTCAGCAGTGCTGCTCGCCGGAGGGCGCAGTCGTCGAATGGGACAGGCGAAGGCGCTGCTTCCCTTTGCCGGCCAACCGCTCATCGTCCGAGTGGCGGAGCGCCTCCTCGAGGTCACAAATGATCTGACTGTGGTGGCCTCACCCGGCCAGGAACTTCCTGAACTGCGGGCGCGCGTCGTGCATGATGCGCACGCCTACCTGGGCCCCGTGGCAGGTTTGGCGGGTGGTCTCGGCGCCTCCCGGGGCACCCACGCTTTCGTTACCTCCTGCGATTCACCCTTTCTGAACATCGATCTCGTGCGCTGGCTGCTGGATGAAGCCGCATCCTGGGATGTGGTGATCCCCCGCTGGGAGGGGCGGATTCATCCCCTGCACGCGGTTTACGCCACTTCGCTGGCAAATCGTTACCAGGCCTTGCTCGATTCCGGAGGCCGGCGACCGGTGGATCTGTTCGACGAGGTGAAGGTTCGGACCGTCACAGAAGAGGAGGTACGTCGCATCGATCCGCAGGGACGTTCCTTCCTCAACATGAACTCGCCGGCAGAGTACAAAGCCGCCCTCGACATGGCGGCGAACGAGCCGGGATGAGCCTCCAGCAGATTTTGTACGTCGATCTCGAGCACCGCCGGACTCGGCGCGAGCGCATCAGCCCGGAGGATCATCGCGCCGTTGGCGGTGCCTCGCTGGGTGTAGCGCTTCTCCAGCGCTGCCTGCCAGAATCTCCCTGGATTCTTTCGATCGGTCCGCTCACCGGCACACCCCTTTCAAAGAGCGCCCAGGCCGTCGTGACCCATATTTCCCCACTGACCGGAGGCGTCAATGATTCGGTAGTCACGCATCCGATCGCGCTGACAATGGCGGAAACGCACACCGCGGCGTTGGTTCTCTCGGGCCGATCGGATGCGCCGACGTGGCTGCACCTGAGTGACGGCGGAGTGAAGTTCGAGGACGCGAGCCAACTCTGGGGGATGGAGGTAGGACCCGCGGCCCGGCTCCTGGAGGAAGCGGCCGGTGGACCGGGTCTCGTCGCCGGCCCCGCAGCCGAACGCGGAGTTCCCTATGCCAGCCTGGGCTCACACAGACACAGTGCCGGCCGCGGAGGCGCGGGAGCAGCACTGGCTGCAATGAACATCAAGGGCCTCGCAGGCCCTGCCCGAGGATCCCTGCACTCCCCTCGCACGGGAAGCCGACGAGCTGCTCAGCAGAGCACCCGCGGGGAGAAAGCCGTGGCCCGCCTCCGACTGCTCAATGAACGACATGCGCTGCCAACCCGAAACTTTCGGCAACGCTCGTTCTCTCGAGTGGAGGAACTGATCAGCGATCTCCTGGACCGGGGTAGACCGCTCGACATACCGTACGAGGCGATCTTTGCCTTTGGCCCGATGCTAGGGGTCACGCAGGCATCCATCGTCCGTCGCGCCGTCGCTGCCTGCGATCGCCTGGGACTGGATGTGGTGAGCGCCGGGAGCACGATCGCCTGGGCCCTGGAGGCCGCCGAAGCCGACCTGCTGAAGGTGCCGCTTCCCACCAGTGCCGACACAGTCGAGCAACTCCTCGAGTGCGTGGCCCGCAGAGACGGTTCCGGGGAACTGCTGGCGCTCGGCTCACGAGAGGGTTCACGTCGCCTGGGCCCACCTGCGGACGGGTGGGCCATGCATGTCCGGGGCCTGGAAATCCCGGGATACGATCCGCGTGCCCTGCCGTCCATGGCGCTCGGCTACGCTGTGGGAAGCCGTGGAGCCTGTCATGTGCGCTCAGGGGCCTACGAACCTGACCTTCAGGATCCTCTGAACGAGCCCCCGGAAGCGCAGGACCTGGCCCGCCGAGCCGTTACATATGAAGATCGATCCACCCTGCTCGATTCCCTGATCCTCAACCGGAGCAACCGCGGCACTCTGGGCGAACCGTTCGAGGCGGCGGCGCATCTGCTCGCCGAGGCCGGCGATCATGACCTTGCGGATCCGGAAGCTCTCCGCGAGATGACAAGAGAGGTGGCATCGGCTCGCCGGCGCATCAATCAGCTGCACGGCTGGACCGGTGTGGGAGATGGCCTCCCCGGACGTCTCCTGGAAGAGGATTGCGCCGTGCCTTCACTGCTCAGCGACGCAGCCCTGCGTAGCTGGGTGAGCGCTTACTATTGCCTGCGCGGCTGGTCAGCCGCGGGGGATCCTGCCTAGCCAGCCCGCTTCTGTGCTCTGTGGTAGGATGTAGCACTTCACGCTTTGAGGAAGACTTTTCCGGGCCCGGACCCTGCTCGTGCGCCGTTGAGCCGACGGTGCCGAATCACGGACATCGTGAGCCCAACCGGGGGCAGATCGAAACCCGAGGTGAATTGATGCGTGTGCTCCAATCCCGCCATACGTGCACCACTGTTTCCCCCATCCCATTTTACCGGCGCCACGAGTCTGAGTTTCGGCAACGACCTCGGATCGATCGAGAGCGGAAAGCTGACCGGCATCGTGGTCCTCAACAGTGACCCACTGCGGGATCTTCACAACACGATCGATATTGAATACGTCATGACCAACGGCTTCCTTTACGACGCCTCGACCATGGACCGGGTGTGGCCATCGAAGGAACCGCTGGGCGAGTTCTACTGGCAGCGCAGTGGCACGGATCTCAAGACTCTGCCTCGGCCCTGACGGCTGATCTGGAGGGTTATGCAATGCATGCGAACGCTCGCGCCTCTCTGATGTGCCTGATCACTTTAATTGCTGCCACACCCACCCCCG
>CBEVTG010000083.1:0-7055 GCA_965552745.1 uncultured bacterium | reverse complement strand
TCAAAGCGCGGCCGCCCGAGCGCCGTGCGCAGAGCCTCCATCGATTCCTCCCGATGCCCCCAGGCCACGACCGCGCCGTCGGCAATCGACAGGCTCGGATCGGGGACCAGGCGTCCGGGATCGTACTCCGGGCGCTCGCCCAGGCCGTCGCACTCCTGGCAGGCGCCGTACGGGGAGTTGAAAGAGAACATGCGCGGCGCCAGGTCCGGCATGTTCACTCCGCACTTCGCACACGCCAGTCTCTCAGAGAACAGCCGCTCCTTGTGGCCTTCGGGGCTGCTCACCACGAGCCCGTCTCCAAGCTTGAGCGCCAGCTCGATCGCCTCTCCGAGCCGTGACCGTGCTTCAGGTTTGACCACTACCCGATCCACGACCACCTCGATCGTGTGCTTGAGGTTTTTGGCAAGCGCCAGATCGGGCTTGATCTCGACCACCTGTCCGTCCACGCGGGCACGCACGAACCCCTTGCGCACCAGATCCTCAAACGCGCGTCGATGCTCACCCTTGCGGCCGCGCACCAGAGGTGCCAACACCATCAGGCGCGTGCCCGCCGGAAGCTCGAGGATCTGGTCAACGATCTGAGGCGGAGTCTGGGATTGGATCTTCCGGCCGCATTTCGGGCAGTACGGAACTCCGACGCGCGCGAACAGGAGCCTCAGGTAATCGTGAACCTCCGTCACCGTGCCCACCGTGGAGCGTGGATTTCGGCTGACCGTCCGCTGCTCGATGGCGATGGCGGGGGAGAGGCCCTCGATGTGCTCCACATCGGGTTTCTCCATCTGCTCCAGGAACTGGCGGGCGTAGGCCGACAGGGAGTCGACGTAGCGCCGCTGTCCCTCCGCGTAGATGGTGTCGAAGGCGAGCGATGATTTTCCCGAGCCGCTGAGCCCGGTGATCACTACGAGCCGGTTCTTGGGAATCTCGAGATCGAGCCGCTTCAGGTTATGCTGTGCGGCGCCCTTAATCACAATCGAGGACACGGGCATGGTCGGCTTGTAGCATGCGGTTTTTGGCGAGTCAAGGAAGCTGCTTCCGTCCGCGACCGGTGCTTGACGCCCCGCCGCCGCACATCTAACATGGGACCCGCTTCGCGCTCGCCCATGGCATTTCTGGCCTCTTTCCGCGGCAATCTGGCTCGTTCAGGCGTTTCTCAATGCCTAGTGGTCAGCTTCGTCCTGGTGCTCTCCTGCGCCGGAGCAAAGCGCTCGCGGGTCGTTCCGCCGCAGCCCGATTCGCCCGGCAGCGCGCGGAGTGGTCGCGTCGCGGTCCAGGTCGATGGGCTGGAAGTCGGATTCGAGGTCCTGGACGGCCCTGGCCGATTGAAGTTTCTGAAGGAAAAGCGTGTGAACGTGGGCGCAGACCCGTTCGCTGAGGATCCCAAGCGCAGCTACAGGTTTGTCACTTTCAAGCTGGATCTGAAGAATGGCACCAAGGAGGACGTCAACCTCCATCCCACGAATTTGCGAGCCATTGCCGATGTGATTCCGCATTTCGCGATGGAGTACACCGGATACTACGAGCATTTCATATCCAGACTGCGTCTCGACCCGAGGGTGTTGGAGGATCTCGAGGGCGCCGTGATCATGGGCAATCTCGAGGTTCCGCCGGGGAGCCGGGCCAGCGGGCTGATCGTTTTCAGAGGGCTTCCGGATCAGTTCAAGAGATTCAAGATCTCGTGCGCGAGCATCCTGGTAGGCTCGGAAAGCCGCACATTTTCAGTACCCTTTGACGTAATACAGGAGAAGGCACCTAGAAAGAGAAAATCATGAGTGCACGAATATTGGACGGAAAGGCGATCGCCGGGGCAATCGAGTCAGAAGTAGGAAAAGGAGTCCAGGATCTCGAGAAGCGACTCGGCCTCACGCCGCGCCTGTGCGTGATTCTGGTGGGCGAGAATCCGGCATCCGAGGTGTACGTTCGAAACAAGGCCCGCGCGGCAGGGCGGGTAGGGATCCGCTCCGAGGTGATCCGGATGCCGGAGACTTCCAGCACGGCGGATGTAAGTTCGCAGGTTGAGACCCTGAATGCGGACGCCGACGTGGATGGCATTCTCGTTCAGTTGCCGCTGCCTCGAGATGTTGATGAAGCGGAAGTCATGGGCCGGCTCGATGCCGACAAGGATGTTGACGGCCTGACCGCCCCGAACATGGGAAGGCTGCTGCTGGGAACGAATCCATGGGCACCCTGCACTCCCGCCGGCGTGATGGAAATCCTGCGGCGCTCCGACATCCCCGTCGAGGGCAAGAATGTCACGATTGTCGGACGCAGCAACATCGTGGGCAAGCCGCTGGCCCTGCTCCTGCTCCGGGCCCATGCCACGGTCACGCTGTGTCACACACGTACCGCGAATCTGGAGGAAGAGACCCGCCGCGCCGATATCCTGGTGGCTGCCGCCGGTCGTCCCGCGCTCCTGGGAGCACGCCATATCTCTCCGGGCACGACTGTGATTGATGTCGGCATCAACCGTGTGACGTCGCGGCAGGAGGCGGAAAACTATTTCGCGGGCAACCCCCGTCGCCTGGAGCAGTTCGACCGGAACGGCTCGGCACTGGTAGGGGATGTGCACCCTGCCGAGGCGCAAGAATGCGCCGAAGCAATCACACCGGTCCCAGGCGGTATCGGACCGCTCACGGTGGTGATGCTGCTGCATAACACGGTTGAAGCGGCTGGCCGCCGAAGGACCACAGCGCGTCGCTGAAGTGAAGCGCAAACCCTCGCTCTCCCGCCGTCGTTCATATCTGTCGGTTGGACTCACGGGCGGCATAGCCAGCGGCAAGAACTTCGTTGCCGATCTGCTCGCGGAGGAGGGAATCCCGGTCGTCGACGCCGATCCAATCGGCCATGAGCTCATCCGGCCGGGAGCGCCCTGCTATCGTGCCCTGGTAAGGTTGTTCGGGCGCGGAGTGCTGGCCCGGAACGGGCGCGTCGTGCGCCGGCGCGTGGCGGACATCGTTTTCGGTGACGCGAGGAAGCTTCGCGCGCTGAACGCGCTCATGCATCCACCGATTTTTAGTGAAGCGGATCGCCGGGCGCGCGAGTTTCATCGCAGGGGCGGGCACGCCATCGTGGTTATTAGCGCTGCCGTGCTCGTGGAGTCGGGTGCCGCAAAGTGCTTCGATCGGATCATTGTGGTTTCCTGCCGACCGGCGGTGCAGCTACGGCGGCTGGTGCGGCGGGACGGCCTCGACACCGAGCGAGCACGCGCTCGGCTGGCGGCGCAGATCTCCGACGCTGAGAGACGACAAGTAGCGGACCATATTATCGAGAATTCCGGGAGTCGCCTGCGCACTCGCCGGCAGGTGCACCGGCTGACGCGGCAACTGCGTCGCGCCGCCGGTGAAGGGCGGAGACGGCGCCGGACGCGGAGGTAACCGCACCATGATCACGAGAGAACACGCGGCGCGAGTCCTGCGCACTCTACTGTCGCGGGGCGGAGATTTCGGCGAGATCTATCTGCAGCGCATGCGGTCCACCCGGGTGTCCTACGACGACGGTCGGCTGGATGAGGCGACCACGGGCGAGGATGCGGGCGTGGCGCTGCGGCTGGTGCGCGGCGATCTGACAAACTTCTCCAACTTCAATCGCCTGGCTCCTTCAGCGATCCTCGAGGAGGCCGAGGCCCTAGCACGGGCAGCCGGCGGCAGGAAGCGGCGTGTCTCCCTGCCGCGCCTGGCAACCGTGCGCGTGACCGATCCCTGCCCGGTGAAAATTCATCCGCGCCAGGTTTCACTCAAGCGCAAGGTGGAAATGGTGCGTCGCTGTGATGCCGCGGCGCGCGGCTTCGACAAGCGGGTGGTGCAGGCGACCTGCCACTACCGGGACACGGAAATCGAGGTGCGGGTGGCGACCTCGGAGGGCCGTTTCGCTTCCGACACACGAATCTCCACGGGTCTGGTGTGCATGGCCGTGGCGCGTCAGGACGAGCAGATGCGTACCGGCTATTACCCGGCGGCCGAGGCCCGGGGCTTCGAGCTCCTTCGCCGGCAGACGCCCGAGAAGATCGGCCGTGAGGCCGCCCGAATAGCCGTTCTGCAGCTCGAGGCGGAGCCGGCGCCGGCCGGAAGCTTTACCGTTGTGCTCTCCTCCTCCGCCGGAGGAACCATGGTGCATGAAGCCTGTGGTCACGGTCTGGAGGGGGATTTCATTCTCAAGGAGCTCTCCGTCTACGCCCGCAAGGAAGGCCAGAAAGTCGCATCCAATCTGATTACGGTGGTCGATGACGGATCCATCCCGAATATGCGTGGCTCCTCGCGCATCGATGATGAAGGAACACCCTCCGCGCGCGCTCTGCTGATCGAGAACGGTGTCCTGCGGGGCTACCTGCACTCCTGGAAGACGGCGCGCGACCTCGGTCATGAGCCGACAGGACACGGCCGTCGGGAGTCGTACCGGCACCTGCCGATCCCGCGCATGCGCAACACTTTGATCCTTCCGGGAAAGAGCGATCCGGAGGAAATCCTGCGATCGGTCAAGGAAGGCATCTTCGTGGCACAGATGGGAGGCGGCGAGGTGGACATCGCCACCGGCAACTTCGTGTTCGCCTGTACGGAAGCCTACCGCATCCGGGATGGACGCAAGGCCGAGCCGATCCGCGACGCCACGTTGATCGGAAACGGCATCGAGGTTCTCTCCTCCATCGATCGGGTGGGAAGCGATCTCGGATACGGGGTGGGCACGTGCGGCAAGGACGGCCAGGGAGTTCCGGTCGCCGATGCCCAGCCGACCCTGCGTATCCCCAGGATCACCGTCGGAGGCACCGTTGCCCAAACGTGATTCCTCCCTGTCCCGGTACCTCGGCTCCGGATTGCGGACCCTGAGCCGCGCCGGCCTGGCGCAAGGGGAGGTCTATCTCCATGACATACGATCGAGCAGCCTGTCGTACGCCGGCGGAAAGATCGAGGCGCTCGAACGCAGACACGATCTGGGAATTGGCCTGCGGGGCTTCCACCGCGATCGTACCGGTTTTGCCTACACCTCGGACCTGAGCCCCTCGGGCCTCAGGCGCGCCGCTGAGCGTGTGGCCGCTCTCGTGCGGATCCTGCCTCCCGATCCCGCCAACCGTTTGCCTGCGCCCGGGTTGCGGCCCGAAGTGGACGGCAATTACGATGCGGCGATCGGAAAGCTGCCGGCAAGGCGCATGAAGCAGATCGCCGCCGGCGTGGAGGATGCGGCTCGCCGCAAGGTCAGGGGGTTGAAAACACGCGAGAGCCGCTACGCCGATGTCTGGGGGCACATCTGGATCGCCCACAGCGACGGTCTCGAGGAGTCGTTCAGCATGAGCCGGGCGATGTGCTGGGCGGAGGTGATTGTCCCCGGCCCGCGCGACACATTGCAGACCGGGTTTGCGTCGGCCTTTGCCATCGGTCCGGACGGGCTCGACCCGGCGGCCGTGGGACGCGAGGCGGCGGAACGCGCCAAGGCCAAGCTTGGAGCGCGGCAGCCTGCAACCGTCCGCGCGCCGGTGCTGCTCGATCCCCATGTGAGCGCCAGCCTCATCTCCGCGGTGGTGCCAGCGCTGCACGCCGACGAGGTTCTCAAGGGGAAGTCATTCTTTGCGGGACGGGTGGGCGACCTGGTCGCCTCCCCGCAGATCACCCTGATCGACAACGGGATCCTGCCCCAGGGCTTTGGGAGCTCACCCTTCGACGGCGAGGGTGTTTCCCAGCGGGAGACCACGCTAATCAAGGAAGGCCGGCTGTGCGGTTACCTGCACTCGACCTACACGGCGACGCGCATGAAGGCCGAGCCGACCGGAAACGCCATGCGCGAATCGTATACCGGGCCTCCGACCATTGACACCTCCAACATTTATCTCAAACCCTCCGGAGTCAGCCGGCGCGACATGCTCGCCTCCGTCAGCGACGGGATTTATGTCGCGGACGTGATGGGGCTCCACACCATGGACGCGATCACCGGTGACTTCTCCCTCGGAGCCAGCGGCTTCGAGGTCAAGCAGGGCAAGATCGGTGCGCCCTTGGAGAAGATGGCTATCGCGGGAAACGCCATCGACCTTCTTCAGGCCGTCCAGGGCGTGGCTAATGACCTACGTTTTTTCCCGGGCGGGCAGGGGGGGGCCACCGTCCTCCTGGAAGGCCTCACCGTCTCAGGCCTGTAAATTCTTCCGCCTCAATCAGATCCCCCACAACCCGGAAGGGATCCGGGCTTGCATGACCCCGGCTCAGACATCAAGTTAATGGGGTAGCTGTCCGCGGCCGGATCCCGTGAAGCCGGCCGCCAGAGTCAGCGGACCGGAGGCGGGTTGTCCCTCGACATCGACTGTCCACAGTGCGGCCACATCGAATCGATCGATGAGACCTCGCTTCCCCAGGGAGAAGTTACCCTGGTTTGCAAGCTGTGCCGCTATAAGTGGCCCTTCCATAAACCCGGGGGGCTGGGCCTGGCCGGCCTGGGGCCTCCCCCGACACCTGAAAAGAAGTTAGCCCGCAAGGCCCCCGAACCCGTTCTGCGGGTGGACTCCGCCAACGAGGTCACCTGTCCGGGCTGCGGGTTGACCTTCGAGGCCGGCCAGACCGGGGCCAAGGCGGCGCTCTCTGGACCGGACGCCGTCACGGCCGAGATGGTCCCGCCAAAACCGGCCCGGCGAGCCAAACCGAAACCCAAACCGAAACCGAAGCGCCCCCGCCGCGCCGACGGCAAGAAGACGATCCTGGTGGTCGAAGATATCGACTACTTCGTGCAGCTGGCCAGGGAGACGCTCGGCAGCAAG
Source organism: uncultured bacterium (assembly GCA_965552745.1). Lineage (GTDB taxonomy): Bacteria > Acidobacteriota > Polarisedimenticolia > JAPUKU01 > JAPUKU01 > JAPUKU01. The sequence continues at coordinate 328 of CBEVTG010000083.1, read as the reverse complement.
TACCACACGGTCGTCGTCAATAGCGTCGAAGAAGCGTTCAAGGCAATCGAGCAGGAACCGGTCGACCTGATGGTGCTCGATCTCACGCTGAACGAAAATGACGGAGACACCGTTCTCGAGCGCCTCGAGCCGAAGGAGTTTCCCGTCCTGATCGCCACATCGCGCGATGAGACCGAGATGTACGGGGAAGCCTGGGAAGAGCTCAAGCGCCTGGGCGCCGACGATCTGGTGATCAAGGGAATGAACATGGAGGAGACCCTCCTGCAAAAGATTGCCGCCCTGCTCGGCGGCAAATAGAGCGCCTCAACCTTCTCTCGTTCCGGTTCTT
>CBEVTG010000082.1:0-7100 GCA_965552745.1 uncultured bacterium | reverse complement strand
TCATTCTGCTCGGGTTGTGGTTTTTCGTGCAGCTCGTGCTGGCTGCGAACGGCGGCGGGGACGTTGCCTGGCACGCCCACCTGGGGGGATTCGTATCCGGCGCCCTGCTGCTGCACCTTTTCCTTCCGGCCCGTGGCATGAGGCGGTGCTGAGGCGCTTCAGGAGGCTGCGCGTCCGGGCGCGCAATCGACGCAGGGTGCCGTCGTTGCACAGGACTTCGTCAGCCAGCGCCAGAGTTCGAATCAGTTGCTGGGCACTTCCCCGGCGGCTGTTCTCTTCGAGCTCTTTGGCCTGAAACTCACGAAACGTGTTTGCATCTCCGGCGCGCGCGCGTCGCACTGAGCGCGCGAAACGCAGTCGCGGCGGAGCATCCACACCCACGAGCACGAAGCCGCGATACCGCTGCAGCGCTTCCACTTCACCCGGGTTGCGGATCGAATCGACAACATCCCAGCCCTTGAGGCAGCGGCCGATGCGCTGCGCCAGAACGCCAGGACCGTGTACACGGCGCAGGTCGTTGCCGATGCGGATGAGGTTCTTGCGGGTCGGGTCGAGCCCGCGGGACGCCGCCTCATGACGAACGGCGTCCGAAAGAGAGTGGTACTCCAGCCCCGCCTTCATGAGGACGGCGGCAACCTCACCCTTCCCTGCAGCGTTGGGCCCGGTCAGGCCGATGATCATCGGGCGGCGGGCCATGCCCTGGAAGCATTCCTGGAGGTCAAGAGCGGAACAGGAGTCTTACTGGGGAGGAGGAGTGGTTGAACCGCGGCGTCCCCCGCGCCGCCGGGTATTCCGGGGAACCAGATCCCGTCCCTGCGCAGGTCCGGGCGCCCGCACGGCCGCGCCCGGCACCGCCACGGCGGCAGCGTTTTGCTGCCCCTCCGCCACGTCTGGCTCGGATCCTCTCGAGGTGTCGTACGACTGCGACACGGCCCCCCGTCGTACAGGTGGAGCAGTCCGACCGCCCCCGCCGGAGACCACGTTGGCGACAGTGGAAGTTTTTCCGCTCTGGCCTGGGATCGGCGCGGCTTCTTCGACCTTCTTGACCTGGCGCAGCAGGACCGCCATTTCACCGTCGGAGCCCAGCTCGAGAAATAGCCAGCCCCCGTCACGGCGCGTCTTCTCCACCCGGATCGCCTGACCGTTTTCAAAGTAGACGACTTCTTCTGCGAAGCCCGGGGCAGCGGCGGCGATGGCCGCGATCATGCTGATGGCCAGAAATCGAATCATAATCGGTTTCCACTTTCGGCCCTGCCAGACCTCCCTTCCAGCCAGTCTCTCAGGACCTGCTCGGCGGGCTTGCCTTTGGGGCTGTAGCCGATGTCCTGGGGCCCTCCCTGGCCCCACCACATATAGAAGTATACGCCGGAGAGGCCTGGAACGCGAGCCCAGGCCTTCAGAAAAGCCCTGTACAGCGACGCCTGACCCTCCGGATCAGGCTCCCCCTGCAGCGTGTAGTCCCAGGGGTCAAACGCCGCCCCGCGTCTGCTCGGATAGCCGACCTCGGTGATGACGAGGGGCCGGCCCCAGCGGGAAGCCCAGTCCTCGACGTCCCTCACCACGGGCCGCCAGGCGTCGACCAGATCCTGCTCGGTCGGGTTATCGCCACCAGCCAGCCGGAAGTAGGCATTCAGCCCCACGAAGTCGACAGCGTCAAGAAACCGGGCGACCTCGCGATGATCCCAGTTAGCCGAGTAGGTGAGCGCGCCCCCGTATTCGCCCCGGACCCGCTCGATGAGGCGGCGCCACTCTCCCTCCAGCCCCTCGCTGGAGCAGAGCTCGGAGCCCACGCTGAAGTACTCAATCCCCTCTTCCTGAGCGAGTCGGGCATACCTCAGGATGACTTCCCCGTAGCGCTCGAACCAGAGGCTCCAGTCGGCCGGCTCGATCGTGCCGCGCCACTCCCCTTCCCCGAGATCCCAGATATAGACGATCGGGAACAGCATGACGCGCATGCCGGCGGCGTGGCTCAGACGCGCCGCGCGGCGCAGGGCCTCGTCGGTGGGGGTAACGGTCGGCTCGGTGGTAAATTCCATGGACCGCACATCGTGAAGAACCACCGGTGCAACGAGCGACACCGCGTCGAACCCCAACCCCATCAAGTCGCGCACCCGGGGCCGCAGATCGTTCTCGGTGCCACGCGAGTAGACGCCCAGCGTCATGCCGTGCTGAAAGGGGCCGAGAGAGCCCGACGGAGGCCGCAGGAACAGCGGCTGTGGCCCCGCTGAGAGACCCAGCCCCACGATGAAGGAGAAGCCGACGCAGGTGCTCCAGAGCAGATGGATGGCGGCAGGGCGGCGACCGGGGATTGGCATCAACAGGAAAACGATCGGAGGACGGGGTTCAATTCCAGCGGCGTTCCAGTCCGGAATCCTGCAGCCGGAAGGACAGGACCTCAAAGCCCCGCCCCCTCAGCGCCTCACTCACCTCGCTGGCGCGCCCCTCGGCGCTCAGGATCAGTACGCAGCCACCTCCTCCGGCCCCGCAGACCTTCGCCGCCAGGGCACCGCTCGAGAGCGCGCAACCGATGACCTGCTCGATGCGATCGGTGCTGACCTGGGGTGCCAGCTGCTTGCGGGCCTTCCATTCACGATCGAGCGCGCCCGCCACGCGTTCTGGATCAGCCGCGCGCAGAGCCGATTCCATCTCGGCCGCCACCCCGGCTATCTCCTCCAGAGAGGCACAGGTGTTCGCATCACGTTCAACCACGCGACGGTAAATCTCCCAGTTGCTCAACCCGGAGTGATGGGGAGCTCCCGTGTAGCACAGGACGAGCCTTGACCCCAGCCAACTGGACACCTCCTGTAGAGCCTCGTGCCGCACACCGCCGGGCTCCAGATGCAGCAGGGAGATTCCGCCGTGCACGGCCGCATAATAATCCTGAATTCCCGTGGGAGTATGCAGCACCTGCGCTTCCAGATCGCAGACTTTACGGATCAGTGCATTCGATTCAATCTCGATCCCCGTCCACTCAGCCAGCGCTGCACCCAAGGCCACTGCCAGGCTCGAGGAACCTCCGAGCCCCGAACCCGCGGGCGCGTTGTTCTCGGTGATCACCCGAACTCCGGACCCGGGAGCGAAATGCCGCACGAACGTTCCGAGCAGCGGAAGCTCGTCGCTGCCTTCCAGATCTTGCAGAGTCGACGCTCTGAGCGACCGATCCTGATCGACGGAGACCAGCTCATAACCCCGTGGAATCGACTCGAGGCGCACGCGGCTCATGCGATCGATGGCTGCATTCAGCGTGCGCGATCCAGGAAAAAACAGGTACAGGGGCCAGAGATCGAGCGTGCCTCCGGCAAAGTCGACGCGTGTCGGAGCCTGTGTGGTGAGGGTACGGTCTGGAGTGCGAGTTCTGGAGGGCATGGCGGCGCGTGCGGATTATATCGCAGCGCTGCCCGGGGGGCCGGCCCCGGCAGCCTTCAGCGCCCGCTCTTGCCGGCGAAGGCGACGACCTTGCTCTTACTTTCGACTGCGCGCCGCTTCTTCCTGCGCGCCGCCTTGTCGCGGTACATCATGCGATCCGCCTTGATCATGAGGGTCTCGAGCGTCTCCCCGTCGTCGGGAAAAAATGAAGCTCCGATGCTCACACCCACCCGCGCCGTAGTGGAGGATCCCGGCAGGCGGAAGCGCAGCTTGTCAACCGCGCCCTGCAAACGCTCGGTCATCAGCATCGCCTCCTGGCGCTCGATCATGGGCAATATGGCGATGAACTCGTCTCCGGCGTAGCGCGCGACCGTGTCGCCTCCACGCAGCTGATTCTTCAAGGTACTGCTGATCTCTATCAAGAGCTGGTCGCCGGCGTAGTGCCCGAGACGATCGTTGACTGCCTTGAACTCCTCCAGATCCATCGCCAGAACGGCCAGAGAGTGATGATAGCGCTTGGCCTTGCTGAGTTCCTGCTCGAACTGCATGTGCAGGTATCGCGAGTTCGGGAGCCCCGTCAGGGCATCTGTCAGGGCGTTCTCCTGGGTTTGCTCGAAGACCCGGGCGTTGTGAATCGCTCCCGCGGCAAGCTTGGCGATGATGTCCAGGATGCGGGAATGATCATCCGAGTAGCTCTGGGATTCATCGGCATAGAGGGATATCGCGCCTAACACCTGGTTGTCATGGATGAGAGGACAGACGACGACACCCGAGTACTCACGGGCTATTCCTGAATCCACACCAGGAAAATCGAGTTCCGGATTGGTGCTGAACTTGAAACGGTGGGCGGCAGCGGCTGCTCCGGTGATTCCTTCGCCGAGCTGGATCTGCTTGCCCTTGAGCAACTCCGAATTCTTGCCCGAAGCATATTCCGCCACCAGTGCTTTGGTCACGTGATCGACCAGGTAAATGACGCAGGTCGTGAACGGGATCAACTTTTCGATCTTGCTGACGATGATGACCAACGTGTCGGTCATGTTGAGCGACGATCCCAGGGTTTGAGCAATTTCATAGAGCGCAAACACTTCCTTCTGAGCGGAGGCGATCTCCTTGAGCACCGAAGGCCGGTCGTCCGACTGTTCCTCCTCGGCCTCCGCCTGGAGGATTGGCGATTCCACGGGCAGGGTGGCTTCCTTCGGCCAGGTACGGCGCGCGGTCACCGCCACGTGTTCCTCGATCGCGTCGAGGCTGTCCATGAACACCTGAACGATCCTGGGATCAAACTGGGTGCCAGCGCTCTCCTGGATGACACGCACCGACTCCTGGCGCGTGAGGCGGTGCCGGTATACACGATTGGCGCGCAGCGCCTCGTAGCAGTCGACAACCGCGAGGATGCGAGCCCCCAGGGGGATTTCCTCACCCCGCAGGCCGTCCGGGTACCCGGTACCGTCGAAGCGCTCGTGATGGTGGCGCACGACGGGCAACACCGGGTAGGGGAACTTGACGTTGCGCAGGATTTCCGCGCCCACCTGCGGATGAATCTTCATCTTCTGGTATTCGCCGGCCGTCAATTTACCCGGCTTGTTGAGGATGTAGTCCGGGACCGCGAGCTTGCCGATGTCATGCAGCAGGGCGGCCGCCTTGAGCGCCTGGAGTTCTTCACCATGGATGTCGAGCAGCTTCGCGAGCTCGGCGGCATACGCCTGTACGCGGCGCACATGTCCGTGCGTCATCTGGTCCTTGGCATCAATCGCCATGGCCAGCGATTCGATGGTGGACATGTGCACGCTGGCCAGCTCTTTGATGTGCTTGTTCTTATCTTCCACTCTCTCTAGGTAGATCTTGTACGTGTAGTAGGTGATCAGGAGAATGGGAAGTAACGCCACGAACGATGCGAAACCGTACCGGTGGACGAACATGAAAACGACCGCCGCCGCCGAGGCGCCGGCAAAGTAGGAAAGGCTCGTCCACAGAAAGCCCTCCTTCCAGGTCCTGAGGAGCGGCTGTTTCAGGCTTAGGGCCACAACACCCGCCACACCCATGGAGTTGATGAGGTAGTGCAGTAGAACCAGAGCGCTCACCGGCACGAGCATCTCGTTGGGCGTCAGGCTCACGCCGATCGTCTTCCCGTAACCCGCGAGCACCTGCGCGTACACCAGACCGCCGGCCCAGACTGAAATGCACATGAGGCCGAGGTTGAAGAACCTTTTGTGCAGCTCCGACCTCCAGCTTCGGGTGGAGGTGCCGAAGAATCCGTCCAGTCCTCCCAGAATGGCGGCCGGACCCGGGCCGAACATCATGATCGACATGAACACAAAGGTGTCGCTGACCGAGACGGTACCGCGCGCGCCCGGCAGGCGCACGGGATGGGAGCCGACCAGGAGAGTCAGGGCACCGAGGAAAATCCAGTTGAACCAGGGAAGTTCAAAGCGCAGGGCCCAGGCCTGGGAGACGACATGGGCAAAACAGACCAGACCGGCCGCGGCCACCACTGCGATGTATACCCTTGCGGAGATGGGAGTCCGGCGCGGGGAATCCTCGTCATCCTCCATGCCTGTGTTCGTCGTGGAACGCGCGGGTGAGTGGGCGGGACGCTCATCCAGATCGGACGCAACCCCCATTCTCTTTTTCACGAACTCGACAATTTTATTCATCAGTGAAGCTTCGCCGCGCCTGAAATCTAGTGCCTCGATTTATCTGATGCACGAGGCCTCTGAGGAAATCAACGCAACTCCCATGCCATTAGCCCCTGAAGTCAGATTTCACAAGTTATTTGTTTGTAGCACTTACGAGACGACTAGCGATTGGTCCTCAGGGCACGTGGAGAGCCCGGTGGGGAGATTCTGGACAGAGTTCCGCGCCGCCCACGGCAGGTGCGGCGTAGCATGTGTGGCCTCAGCAGTTTGTGGAGAGTGAAGGTTATCTGGACAGGGGGCGTGCGGATTCTGGTCAGCTCCGGCCGCGGTTCTGGATCCAGCGTCCGAGCCCGAAAATCAGCACGCCCAGCGCCAGGAGGCCGAGTTCGTACTCCATACGCCTCGGCTCCTCGGCGAGGAGACCCACCGGTATAGCGTAGAGTGTCGTGATCAATCCTGAAAGCTGCAGGAAACGGGCAAGCCAGTAGGTTGCTGCGTGCACGGGCACATTATAATCACTCCTGATCTGAGCACCACGATGCCTTCTCGCTCTCTCCCCCAATCCTCAGATATTCCCTGCAGGCTGGAATCGATCGTAGCCCTGGCCATCCTGTGTGCCATCCTCTTTCTTCCGGGAATCGGCGCCCGCGATCTGTGGGCTCCTGATGAGCCGCGCTTTGCCGAGGTGGCGCGCGAAATGGTGCAGTCAGGAGACTGGATCGTTCTGCGAGACAACGACCAGCTCTACACCCATAAACCGCCCCTGCTGTTCTGGCTCATCGCCCTGTTCTCCCTGCCGTTCGGCGCCGTCACCGAGGTCAGTGCCCGCCTTCCCATCGCCCTGTGCGGAATCGGCACCGTATGTCTCACCGCGGCTCTGGGGCGGCTGTGGTTCGGGAGGTTCGGCGGCTGGGCGGCCGGGATGGTGCTCGCGACCTCGTACCGGTTTTTCGTGAGTTCCCAGTGGGTGCAGACCGACGGCCCCCTGGTCTTATGCACCACTCTGTCAATCTACGGCCTGGCGCGGGTGCTCGAACAACGGCGTGCCACCGCAACCGATCTGGCACTCGTATACGGTGGCGTGGCAGGGGCCCTTCT
>CBEVTG010000081.1:0-7106 GCA_965552745.1 uncultured bacterium | reverse complement strand
CGACCTGCGCGAGCGTGGCATCACCGTTCTGCTCCTGCATCCGGGAATGGTCGCCACAGAGATGACGGATGGACGAGGGATCCCGGTCGAGGAATCAGCGCGTGGCCTGCTCGGCCGCCTCGATGCTCTCGATCAAAGCTCGTCCGGCACGTTCTGGCACGCCAATGGCAAGCCTCTCGAGTGGTGAGCAGGTCAGAGCGCGTCCTGAAACCTGCAGTAGGCGAGGTAAGCGGGAGCGGTCAGCTTGCGCAGCGAATAGAGGGGGAAGCGGTGCAGAGGGGAGCGGTTGAACGGCACGTCATCATAGTCGTGGCGACCGAGCAGGTTCCTTGCCAGGATTTTTCCGCACAGCGTGGCCACGCCCACACCGTGCCCCGAATAGCCCATCGAGTACCAGACCTGCGGCAGATCCTTTAGCCGTTCGATCCGTGGAGAGCGATCGAACGTGTACCCCAGGAGTCCGTACCAGCGGTGGCTGATGCGCAGGCGGCCGCGCAGAGAAGGAAAAACCCTGCCGATCGCTTCTTCGAGCTGGTCGTACATGGCGCGATTCTCCCACTCTCCATAGTCGGCGCGACCCCCGAACACGATGCGCCCATCGCGCGTGGGGCGGAAGTAATAAAGCATGATCTTGGTGTCGTAGCAGGCGCAGCGACTTTTCCAGCCGATTGACTCCCAATCCGCATCCGAAAGAGGCTCGGTGGCGACCACGTAAGAGCGCAGTGGGTAGTACCGCCCCTCGAAGAAGCGGTGAAGGCTTCCGGTATATCCGTTTGTGGCCACGATGGCTTCGCGGGCCCGGATCTCCCCCCCCGGTGTGCGGATGACGACGCCGCGGTTGTTCCCACCACCTTCCCGCGCCGGTGCGGCAGCAATCGACGAAACCGGAGAGCGTTCGTAGATGGGTACGCCCATGGAGCGGACTACTGAGCACAGTCCGTGCACGTACTTTCCAGGATGGACATGGGCGCTCTGCGGATCCAGGAAGCCCCCGAAATAGGAGGGGACGTTCATCTGATCGCGCAGAGCTGTCTGATCGAAGTACTCGCAGGGATAACCCAGATCGCTCAGAACCTTGGCGGACTCTTTCAAGATCGGCAGATGGCGCTTCGAGTGCGCCAGGCACAGTTCCCCCGAGCGCTCGTAGTCGCATTCGATCCGGTTCTCACGCACCAGATCTTCTACAATTTGCACGCTCTCCCTGCCGATCTCGCAAGCGCGGCGAAAACTCTCTACTCCAAGTTGGCGCATCTCTCGCTTGAGGCGTCCGGGGTGAAGCGCGCCGATGATGCCGCCGTTCCTTCCGCTGGCGCCAAAGCCGATTCGCTCCGACTCCAGAACCACGACCTTGGCTCCCTCCCGGGCCAGATGATAAGCAGCGGACAGTCCGGTGTACCCGCCGCCGATCACCGCGATGTCCGCCTCCAGCGAAGTCTCCAGGTGCGGACCCGGTTCTCCCCATTTGACCTGATTCCACCAGAAAGGGATGCGATCGGTTGCAACGTTGGGGTCCGGAAGGCTCATTTCGGCAGCGACCTCGAAGGGATCACGGCCGTATTCTACACCGGGGTCTTTATCCGAGCGGTGGCCGTTCGTTTGGCTGGCATCTCCAGGGCGGTCGCGTGCTAGAATGTGCACTCCGTTGAATTCTGCTCAAGGACCGATTGAGCGGTATGGGTGCACAACCCGTCCCCGGGGAAGCGCTCCTCTGGTCGTATCTTTATTGCAATTGTGAAGATCCACGAATACCAGGCCAAAGAGATTCTCAAGCGCTACGGTGTCGATCTGCCGCGCGGCGAGGTCGTCAGCACCGCTGCCGAAGCGCGTGCGGCCGTTGAGCGTCTCGGCGGACGGGGCGTGCTCAAGGCTCAGGTTCACGCGGGTGGTCGCGGCAAGGGTGGAGGAATCAAGGTCGCCGGCAGCCCGGACGAGGCGGAGTCTGCTGCCGCCAAGCTGCTGGGATCGATGCTGGTCACTCCGCAGACGGGTCCGGAAGGCAAACCGGTCGGCCGACTCCTGATCGAAGAAGCTCTCGAGATCGAGCGCGAGATTTATCTGGGCGCCACCCTCGACCGTACGACCGAGACTCCGGTGGTTATCGCCTGTGCTGAGGGCGGGGTAGAAATCGAGGAGGTCGCAGCGCGTAACCCCGCTCTCATTCTGCGCGAGGCGGCCGATCCGATCATCGGCTGGCGTTCGTTTCAGGCGCGCAAGCTGGCGTACTCACTTGGAGTTGATCACAAGCAGGCGGACGTGATCAGCCGTATCATCTCGGGACTGTACGCCGCCTTCTGGGAGAACGACGCCTCGCTGGTGGAGATCAACCCTCTGGCGATCACCGGCGACGGCCGCGTCGTGGCTCTCGACGCCAAGATCAACTTCGACGACAACGCCATGTTCCGCCGGCCGGGGATCCGGGAGCTGCGCGATACGACCCAGGAAGAGCCTCTGGAAGTGGAGGCCTCCGAAGCAGGTCTGTCCTACATCAAGCTTGACGGCTCGGTTGCCTGCATGGTCAACGGTGCCGGCCTTGCGATGGCGACGCTCGACCTGATCATGCTCGCCGGCGAGCGGCCTGCCAATTTTCTCGATGTGGGCGGCGGTGCTTCGGCCGAGCAGGTGGCCAGGGCGTTTCGCATTCTGGTGGGCGATTCGCGCGCCCGGGCCGTGCTCATCAATATTTTCGGCGGCATCATGCGCTGCGACGTGCTGGCCCGGGGCGTCGTCGAGGCGGCCCGGGAGGTCGACGTGCGCCTGCCGGTTGTGGTGCGCCTGGAGGGCACCAACGCCGTGGAGGGACGGCGCGTTCTTTCGGAAGCGGAGCTCTCCTGGGAAGTGGCATCCACCTTTGAAGAGGCCGCGCGCACGGTGGTCAAGCTGGCACGGGAGAGATCGTGAGCATCCTCGCCGATTCGGGGTCACGCATCCTGGTGCAGGGCCTGACGGGCCGCGAGGGATCGTTTCACACCGAGCAGATGGTCGCGTACGGGACACGGGTGGTAGCCGGCGTGACTCCTGGCAAGGGAGGGAGCCGGCATCTGGGTATCCCGGTCTACGACGCCGTGGACGAGGCGGTGCGCGAGCAGGGTGCGAACGTTTCAATCATCTTCGTGCCACCTGCCTTTGCGGCGGACGCCATCCTGGAAGCCGCCGATGCCGGCCTGCCGCTCGTGGTTTGCATCACCGAGGGGATTCCAGTGCGCGACATGATCGCAGTGTCGTCCTACCTGCGCCCCAGATCAACCCGTCTGGTGGGCCCGAATTGCCCCGGCCTGATTACGCCCGAGCAGTGCAAGCTGGGCATCATGCCCGGGCACATTCACACTCCAGGTCCGATCGGGGTCGTGTCACGCAGCGGCACGCTCACATACGAGGCGGTCTACCAGTTGACCCAGCGTGGGGTGGGTCAGTCGACCTGTATCGGAATCGGAGGAGATCCAATCATCGGCACGCAGTTTATCGATGCGCTCGAGCTTTTTAACGCGGACTCGAAGACCGAAGCCGTGGTCCTGATTGGAGAGATAGGAGGCAGCGCCGAGGAGGACGCCGCCGAGTACATCCGATCCCACGTTCACAAGCCGGTTGTGGCCTTCGTGGCAGGCCGCATGGCTCCGCCGGGACGCCGCATGGGGCACGCAGGAGCGATTGTCTCCGGCGGCAGCGGTGCGGCGGAAGATAAGATCCGGGCTCTATCGGAAGCTGGCGTGCGGGTCGTTGAGAGCCCGGGCCAGATTGGCGCCACGGTGGTCGAGGTGTTGGGGAAAGGAGGGGGTCATGGCCGAGCGCACTGAAATCAGGCTCGCTGGATCGGCCGATCAGAATCTCGCACTGGCAGGAGTCATCCTGGCTGAGGCGGCGGCGATCTACGAGAACAAGTACGCCACACAGAGCCAGTCTTACGGTCCGGAGGCTCGCAGCGGAGCATCCAAGGCTGACGTCATCATCAGCGCCGCGGTGATCGAGAGCCCGCGTGCCATGAACGTGAACTTCCTGCTGGCGCTCACGGATGACGCATGTCGGCGCTACGTTGACGAGCTGGCCGAGGGAGGGACGCTCCTGCTCGACTCCGACCTGGTCAAGGAGGCGCCCCCGGAGCGGCCGATTCGCATCTACCGTCTGCCGCTGTTGCAGCTGGCGCGCGACAAGGCGGGCCGTGAGTCGCTGCTGGGCATCGTTGCGCTGGGCGCCATCGCCGCCCTGGCCAAGGTGGTTTCATACGATGCCCTGGAGCAGGCCGTGCTGGCCCGCATCCCGAAGGGCATGGAGGAGGAAACGAGGCGCGCCCTGCACGTCGGGCTCGAAGAAGCGCAGCGCGCGGTCGAGAAAAAACCATGAGCCATACAGAGAGAACGCTCAGCATCGTGAAACCGGATGCCATGTCCCACAACCACGGTGGTCAGATCGTTGCCAGCCTGGAGGAGGCCGGCCTGAGGCCGGTCGCACTCAAGCGGGTGCGCCTGAGCCGTCGGGAAGCGGAAGGTTTTTATCACGTCCACCAGGAGCGGCCTTTCTTCGGAAGCCTCACCGAGTTCATGTCATCGGGATCGGTCATGGTGATGGTTCTGGAGGGAGAAAACGCCATCGCCCGGCTGCGCGACCTCATGGGACCCACCGACCCGGCCAAGGCGGGCGAGGGCACACTGCGCAAGCGGTTCGGCACCGACATCGAGCGCAACGCCGTGCACGGTTCCGATTCACCCGCCTCCGCGGCAAGCGAGATCACCTACTTTTTCAGCGGTCTGGAGCTGGCCCGAAGCTGATGTGATGGCCGGCGCCGGCCCGGCGGGGAATTCGCCAGGCCGCGCCCCGGCGGCGTAAGATCACTTCTGTGCACAGACGCGGCTGCTGCCTCGGGTCCTGTCTCGGGCTCGTCCTGGGAGCGGCAATGGCGGTGGGCCTGGTCGTGGCCCTGGCGCGTTGGGCTCCCGATCGTTTCGAGAGCGCTCTCCGATGGGCGGCGGGAAGAGGGTTATCCGCCTCCGCCGAGCCGCGCTCCGCCGACCCCGAACTTCAGACCCTGCGCCGCCAGGCGCGCCGGCGGCTGGTCCGGGCCCTCGAGAAGGGGACGTTGCGCCGGCCGGTTGAATTCGCCCGCGATGAGGTTCAGGCCCTGGCATCCGATCCACAGGGGCCTCTAGGTGGCAAGCCCGCGAACCTTCGCGTGCAGTTGCTGGATGGACGGGCCAGACTATCGTGGACCGCGCTGCCGTTCGAGTGGCCACGCTGGCTGGGTGAGCGGCTGGGTGTGCCGATGGAGCTGGTGGTGGAGCCGGCGGTGGAAGAGGGCCGGGTCGATCTTCGGGTACGCGCGGCCAGAGTCGCGGGGGTGCGGCTTCCAGAATGGATTGCTGCACGACTGGCGTCCAGCCTTCCAGCCGCGCCCCGCCTCGACCGGCTCGAGGAGACGTACCACCTGCCGGGGCTCGATCACGTCGAGATTCAACCCCTGCGCCTCATCCTGCAGCCCCGTCAGGCCACTCAGGATTCCGGAGGCGTTCGTGAACGCGGGAGAGAATGGCGGTGGTCGCGTTCTTCGGCTCAGGAGCTGTCGCCGGGAGCGTAGTAACCCCGCTTGGCCGTCACCTCGTGCCGCGGATCGCTCGTTCGCACGCGAATCGTTCGCCACGAGCCGTCGTCGGGCCGGTCGGAAGGCGAATAGCCAATCGAGTACTGCATGCGCACCTCGCGTGCCACCCGCCGAAAAGCATCGCGCAGACCTCCCTCGCGGCGCACGAACGAGGCCCGCCCTCCCGTCTGAGTGGAAAGGGTATCCAGGACGTCCCGCAGGTTCCGCCGGCGCCGAAAGTCGAGCTGTTTGTCGAGATCTTCTCCAAGGCCGACGGCGTAAACCGCAACATCCGAGCGTTGCACCCGCTCCAGAGCTTCCTCGAAGGTGTGATCGCTTCCGGGGCCATAGCCGTCCAGTCCCTGGTCGCGGCCGTCGGAGAGCAGCAGAATCGCCTTCTTACCGTCGGCGTCGTGCAGCCGGCCCGCGGCTTCCACCAGGGCGTCATAAAGTGCCGTGCCGCCGCCAGCTTCAGTAGCTCGAATTTGCCGGCGCAGCGGGCCAAACTGGCCGCGCAGCAGATCTGTCGAGTCAATCATGTCGTTGAACGTCATCACCAGTGCATGGTCCTTCTCCCCCAGCGCCTCGATGAACAGCAGGCCCGCCTTGCGGGCGGTCTCCAACCGCGAACCTTCCATGCTGGCGCTGACATCGAGCAGAATAGCCCAGTGAACCTCTCGGATTTCGCGCGAGAAATGGGAGATCTTCTGTGGCACCCCGTTCTCTTCGATCCTGAAATCGGCGGCTTCCAGATCGGTGACGAAGGCGCGCCCCTTCTTGCGGACGGTTGCGTAGACATTAACAATGCGAACCTCGGTTTGCTGGTCGGGGATCAGCAGCCGCGTGCTCACTTCGTCAGTGGCGCGAATACCGAACGCGCTCACTGCCACGACCCGCACCCGGTGGGGATCGAAGTTCGGGCCCGCATCCCACGTTGTTTGAAAGGGGGGGCGAACAATCGTGGCGACGCGTACATCGTCAACGTAAAACTCCAGTCGCGCCACCGGATCCTCGGTCGGAAAGGAAACCTCGGCCTCCAGGCGGGTCGGTCCACCCATGTATGAGCCCTCGGGCGGCGATACCAGGATCACGGAGTAGTGAGACTCGGACGTTTCCGGGTGGTTGGAGGGCGAAGCATGGGTGCGGACCACGGCGCAGATCGCAGCGAACAGGGTGCACAGAAGCGCGGCGGTGGTGAGGATGGAGCGCAGTGGCCGAAGGTTTCGGATCAGTAGGCTTTGGCGAAGGGCACGCGATGGTTCGAGTCGCCGCCGCAATGGATGCAGGGGCCCTTTTCCTCGGGCGCATCCAGTGGGATGCAGCGGATCGTCGCCTTGGTTTCTGTTTTTACGGAAGCTTCGCATTCGCAGGAGCAGCACCAGTGACAGTATAGGAAACCGCCTGGATCGTCGATTTGTTTCTTGAAATCCTCGTAACTATCGACGCGGGTGCTACGAGAAGCCATCTGCGAGCGCGCCCGTTCCAGCAGGCATTTCTGGGCCTCTTCCAGCAGGGAGGGCAGGCGTCCGGAAACCTCCGT
>CBEVTG010000080.1:0-7132 GCA_965552745.1 uncultured bacterium | reverse complement strand
GAGGAGCACGAAACGCGCGGTAGACGCGAACGAATTCCCGGCCATCCGGTGTCAGGCTGAGATGTGACCGTCCGCCGGTCCCACTGCGCTCGAGAAAGGCGAAACCGGCGGAGCGTTCGAGCTCGCGCAGCAGTCCCCATGCGTACCGGTAAGACATGCGCATGCGGGAGGCGGCCCGGCGCAGGGAGCCCAGCCGGTCGACATTTTCCAGGAGCTCCGCCTTGCCGTCCCCGAAGAGCGTGCGTGGGCCCAGTGTGAGCCAGATCTTTGTGCGCACCCCCAGTCGTTTTGGGCGTGGGCCGGAACCACTCCGGCGCCTCCGCCGCTTTCCGGAGGCCGGCTTCTTTTGTTTCTTGCGTGGGTTAGATTTTGATCGACCCATACTCAGGGATGGTAACAAGACACATTCCCGAATGCACTGGATCAATTTGAAACACAGGACCTTCACCAACTTGGAGGGTATTCAGGTTTCCCGGCCTGTTTGATCGGTGGATCGAGGAAGGACTTGGCAGGAGCTCGACAAGCGTTAGATGATCGTTTCAATTTGAAACCTGTAGATGATAACTCCCTATGTTATTTCATGGAATCGCATGCTGATCGGGTGGAGAATGGCTGCCTGTTCGTGATACCTTCGCACCTTCGAGAAAACCAAAATGACTTGAGGGCAGGACCGGCCGCCCCCCCGGCCCGGGTCGGTCCGGATCCGTGTGGAGTTTCGTCCAGGCATGGCAGGGATAAAGGAGGCTCTCGTCACGGGAGCCAGCGGCTTCGTGGGGTACCACCTCACCCGCCTGCTCGTTGAGCGGGGCTGGCGGGTGCGCGTCTTCGTGCGCTCGACGAGTCCGCTGTTCTACCTGCGGGAGTTCCCCATCCAGGTATTTCACGGTGACATCCAGGACATGGCGGCTCTGCGTGCCGCCATGCGCGGCGTCGGAACGGTTTTTCATGTGACGGGACATGTCTCCTTCCAGCGCCGGGAGCGTGCCGAGATCGAGCGCGTCAACGTGGGGGGCACAAAGGCGGTTCTCGAAGCGGTCACGGCCAGCGGCGTGGAGACGCTGATCGTAACCAGCAGTGTGGCGGCGGTCGGCGGCGCGAAGAGACAGCATGGCTCGGATGAAGACACGCCCTGGGACCCGAAGCTGGACCTGCAGGCGTACTCTGGGAGCAAGCATCGCGCCGAGCGGCTGGCCCTGGAGGCCAACGGAAGCAACCTCCGGGTGGTTGCCGTGAATCCCAGCGTTGTCGTCGGATGGCCCGATCCGCGTCCTTCGGCGGGCGGCCGGCGGATCGTTGAGTTCCTGCGCGGGCGAGTACCGGGCGTCATCAACTGGGGATTCAACTGCGTGGACGTGCGGGACGTGGCCGAGGGGCACCTGCTCGCCTACGAGAAGGGAAAGGGCGGAGAACGCTACATCATCGGAGGAGAGAACCTTCGCTTGCAGCAATTTTTTGCCCTCTTGGCGGAGCTCTCCGGGCGCCCGGCGCCGCGCTGGAGAGTGCCCAGGCCGCTGGCGTGGACAGCAGCCCTGACGCACGAGATCGGCAGTGCCCTGCGGCGGCGTCCGGCTGTCTTCACCCGTGACATGCTGCGCCACACACGGCGCTGGGGCTTTTACAGCTCAGCCAAGGCCCGGCGCGATCTCGGCTACCAGCCACGCCCCGTGCGTGACGCCCTCGCCGGAGCCGTGCGCTGGTTCCTGGATAACGGATACGTGAGAGAGTGACGGTGGCGAGATGAACAACGACTCACCGTCGTCCAGCAGTACGCGTGAATCCGCGGTGCCGACGAACGCGCGGCACATTGTCCTGGGTTTCATCCTTTCTCTGACCGCGATCTCGTACCTGGATCGCGTCTGTATCGCCATGACCGCGCCCGCGATAAAGCTCGATCTGGGGCTCAACGACGCCCAGATGGGCTATGTTTTCAGTGCCTTCACGGTTGCCTACGCGCTGTTCGAGATCCCCAGTGGCTGGCTCGCCGATCGTTTCGGGCCGCGCCTCATGCTGGCGCGCATTGTCGTCTGGTGGTCGGCCATGACTGCGGTGACCGGGCTCACCCGTGGATTCGCTTCGCTGTTCACGGTGCGCCTCCTGTTCGGTCTGGGAGAAGCGGGCACGTTTCCCGGCACGGCCCGTGCCTTCAGCCACTGGCTACCGGCCCGCACGCGCGCCCGAGCTTTCGGTCTGGCCGTGATGGCCGCCACTCTGTGCGGTGCCTTCACCTACAAGCTCGTGGCTGTCCTCCTGCAGTACTTCACCTGGCGGCAGACGTTCTACATCTTCGGTCTCGTGGGGCTGGTGTGGGTTGTCGCCTGGACGTGGTGGTTCCGTGACGATCCGCGACGGCATCGCGGCGTCAACCAGGCCGAGCTCGATCTGATCGGCATGGATCCGCCCCCGTCGCACGAGCCGGTTGCCTGGAGCATCCTGTACAACCGCAACATGATCGCGCTGAGCATGATGTACCTGAGCACGGTCTACGGGTGGTACATCTACCTGACCTGGTTCCCGACCTATATGCTGCGCGCAAGAGGTGTGGATCTGCAGGCCGCCGGCAGCTTTTCGCAGTGGCCGCTCTACGGCCTGGCGCTGGGGGTGGTGGCAGGCGGCTGGCTGAGCGATCGCATCCGGCGCGCAGGTTCCCTGGGCAAAGCCCGGAGGGTTCCGGGCCTTGTCGGCCTGCCGCTCGCCGCGCTGGCGCTGCTGGGTGCCATCTTCACGACGCAGACTCATGTCTCGGTGCTTCTCTTCTCGACTTCAGCGGGTCTGTCCGCGCTTGCGGTGGCGCCTGCCTGGGCCGTGTGCCTGGACATCGGGAGGCGGCGTGCCGGTGTTGTGAGCGGCGCCATGAACATGTTCGGAAACCTGGGAGGTGCACTCAGTCCGGTGGTGGTGGGGCTGTGCCTGGATCGGTTCGGTTCCTGGAACGCGCCCCTGCTGAGCGTTGCAGGTTTTTATCTGCTCGGTGCCGTGTGCTGGTTGGTCATTGATCCGTCGCAGCAGCTCGAACGAGGAGGAGGCTTGGGATAGGGGAGCACGCGGTATTAGAATACCGCTTTCCCGGAATAGCTTTCTGGAGCGTCACGATGACACGCAAAATCGGCATCATCGGAGTGCCCATGGACCTCGGACAGGATCACCGGGGCGTCGACATGGGGCCTTCGGCTCTGCGCGTGGCGGGGCTGAAGCGCGACCTGCGCAGACTTGGCTGCAAGGTGGAAGATCGCGGCAACGTCGAGGTGCGGGCGCCCGGCAGTCTGCCGCAGGATGATTCTCCGACCCGGTATCTGCAGCCGATTGCCGAGGCCTGCGCCGAGCTGGCTTCCAGGGTGGAGGGGACCCTCAAGGAGGGTCGCATGCCCCTGGTTCTGGGCGGCGATCACTCGATCGCCATCGGAACGCTGGCCGGGGTCTCGTCACATTACCGCGAGAAAAAGCAGGCGATCGGTTGTCTGTGGCTCGATGCGCACGGTGATCTGAACACCCCCGAAAGCAGCCCGAGTGGGAACATCCACGGCATGCCCCTGGCGTGCTCGTTGGGGATCGGACCCAGGAAGCTTACCCATTTACTGGGGTTCTCTCCGAAGGTTTCGGGTCGTAACTGCACCATGGTGGGGCTCCGCAGTCTCGATCCGGAAGAAAAGAAAACTGTCCATGAGTCCGGAGCGCGCGCCTTCACCATGCGCGACGTGGACGAGCGCGGCATCGCCGCCTGCATGAGGGAAGCTCTGGAGGTTGCGGGACAGGAAACGGCGGGTTACCACGTGAGCCTCGACATGGATATGCTCGATCCGCGCGAGGCCCCCGGGGTCGGCACGCCGGTCAGGGGCGGCGCTACCTATCGCGAGGCGCACCTGGCGCTGGAGATGATTGCCGACAACGGGCGCATGCTGTCGCTTGAGATCGTCGAAGTGAACCCTGTGCTCGATGAGCACAACCGGACTGCCCGGCTGGGTGTGGAGCTCATCCTGTCGGCGCTTGGAAAAGACATTCTGTAGAATGAGACGCGACGGACGTGGTCCACAACGACTGCCGGCGGGAAAGTTTCTGCTGCTGGGCGCGCTTCTGCTGATTCTCAGTCTGGGTGCGGCAGATTGTGCCCCGCGTTCGAGTGGTTCAGGATCGGGAGAGATGGCTGAAGGAACCGCAATCGCCACACGCGTGAACGGCCTGGCGGACGCCTATGTTCGCGACTACTTCGAACACTTCCCGGACGACGCCACCGCAGAGGGGTATCCGGGAGCCGATCACGGGCGGTTGAACGACAACTCGCTCGAGGCCATGAAGACCTGGGAGCAGCGAGAGAACGAGATCCTGGGGGCTCTCCGGGAGATTGATGCATCACCTCTCATCGGCTCTCCTGCCTACGTGACCTACTCCTTCCTGCGCGAGAGGCTGGAAGGCTCGGTGGCGCTCCGGACGTGCCGCGAGGATCTCTGGCGGGTGAGCCCAACCTACAACAGCTGGCAGGCAGGGTATTCATTTCTCGCCACCATCCAGCCGGTATCGACCCCGGAGAAGCGGCACATGGCGCTCCAGCGGTTTGGAGCCTTCGGCAGCTATCTGGATAACGAGATTGCCAACCTGCGCGAGGGGATGCGAAGCGGACACAGCGCGCCCAGGCACAATGTCCGCACCGTGATCCAGCAGATGGACGACATGCTGGCCCTCGGAACGGAAGGATCTCCGTTCTTCAATCCCGCCGTCAGGGATCCGGATCCCGAGTTCAGGCGCGAGCT
Source organism: uncultured bacterium (assembly GCA_965552745.1). Classification (GTDB taxonomy): domain Bacteria; phylum Acidobacteriota; class Polarisedimenticolia; order JAPUKU01; family JAPUKU01; genus JAPUKU01. The sequence goes on along the minus strand of CBEVTG010000080.1, from coordinate 2,390 downwards.
CGCGAAAGTCGTGGAGGAAAAGATCAACCCCGCTGTCCGGCGCTACCGGGATTTCCTTGCCGACGAGTACGTGTTGTTCGCCCGGGAGGAGATCGCCGTGGCGGCCAACCCGGATGGCGAGCGGTGCTACCGCCAGGCGATTCGATATCACACCACGCTCGATATTTCTCCGCAGGAAATCCATAACATCGGCCTGCGCGAGATGGCGAAGCTGCAGACTGAGATGCTCACTATTGCGGAGAGGAGCTTCAACACCCGCGATATTCCGGCTCTGATGCAGGAACTGCGCACGAACACGAAATACACCTTCGGTTCGCGCGAGGAGCTCAAGAGTTTCGCGCAGAACGCCGTGGATCGGGCGCGGGAGGCGGTTCCTGACTGGTTTGGAAGAGTTCCCCGATCCGAGGTCGTGATCCGGGCATTTCCCGAGTTCCAGGAAAAGTCGGCGCCCGGCGGCATGTACAACTCTCCTTCGGAGGAGGAGGGGCGGCCCGGGACCTATCTGATCAACCTGTACCAGCCTGAAAAGCAGAGCCGGGCCGGAATCGAATCGACAGCATTCCACGAGACGTATCCCGGCCATCATCTGCAGAACTCGGTCGCGCTTGAACGGAAAGATCTGCACCCGGTCAGCCGATATTTCTACAGCTCCGGGTTCGGAGAGGGCTGGGCGCTCTACACGGAACGTCTGGCGGATGAGATGGGACTGTATACAGGCGACGTCGACCGTTTTGGCATGCTCTCCGACGCGGCGCTGCGCGCGGCCAGGCTCGTGGTTGATTCCGGCATGCACGCGCTCGGATGGAGCCGCCAGCGCGCCATCGATTACCTGCTCGAGAACACCACGCTCTCACCGGCGCCGGCGGCAGCCGAGATTGACCGCTATATCGCAGTCGCCGGCCAGGCCACTGCCTACATGCTCGGCAACCTGGAGATCCGCCGCCTGCGCGAGAAAGCCCAGAAATCGCTCGGCCCGCGCTTTGATATCAAGGAGTACCATGACCGGATTGTCGAGAACGGAGCGGTGCCTCTCTCAATGCTGAGCAAAACCGTTGATTTCTGGATGCAGGAGCGGCGTTCCACCGGTGGTTGATTACAGAATGTGAGCCTCTACGAGCAGCACGTTCTCCCCTGGATCCTGGAGTGGCTGGGGGACATGAAACCCAGCCGGGCGCTGCGCAGGGAGGTCGTGCCGCGCGCGACGGGAACGGTGCTCGAGATCGGCTACGGCACGGGACACAACTTCGCCCATTACGATCGCAGCAGGGTCACCAGAGTCCTTGCGCTCGATCCGTCGAGCGGCATGCGCAAGATTGCAGAACGACGCCTGCGCTCTCTCGAGATCCCGGTTGAGATCGTTCCGCTACCCGGAGAAGAAATCCCGCTCGCGGAAGAAAGCGTCGATACGGTCCTGACCACGTTCACCCTGTGCACCATCCCGGATCTTGCCCGGGCTCTGCGGGGCATGCGCCGCGTCCTGAAGCCGGCGGGACAGCTCGTCTTCTGCGAGCATGGCCGGGCGCCCGATGAGAAGGTCCGCCGCTGGCAGGGCCGGCTCAACCCGCTACAGAAGCTGCTCTTCGGTGGCTGCCACCTCGACCGGCAGATCCCCGATCTGATCGGCGAGGGCGGTTTCCAGATCGAGGACCTCGAAGCGGGATACGTGCCGGGGATACCGAAGGCGCTGGGTTACATGTACCGGGGAACCGCCAGGCGGTGAAGTGGCGGGCTTCGCCGTAGACCCCGATAACAGTTAGAATGGGTGGAAACGACGGATTGAGAAGGGAGCGGCCATGAAGACCGAGAAAGCCACATTTGCCGCCGGATGCTTCTGGGGAGTTGAGGCGAAATTCCGGCAGGTGGAAGGTGTCACAGCGACTGCGGTGGGATATTCGGGTGGAGCGTCCGAGAATCCTACCTACAAGGACGTCTGCTCCGGCAGAACGGGACATGCAGAGGTACTTGAAACTGTCTATGATCCGGAGCGTGTCTCTTACGAGAAGCTGCTCGAAGTCTTCTGGGATTCGCACGATCCGACGACCCTGAACCGCCAGGGCCCGGACACCGGCGAACAGTACCGCTCGGCAATCTTCTTTCACGACCCAACCCAGGAGGCGGCCGCCCGGGCTTCCAGGGATGCTCTCGCAAAGTCGGGCCGCTTCTCTGATCCGATCGTCACGGAGATCACCCCCGCATCAACGTTCTACAAGGCCGAGGATTATCACCAGCAATACCTGGAGAAGCGCGGTCTAGCGAGCTGCAAGATCAGTTGAGTTGTTGCCATGCCACCCGGGCCACCATGCTCGAGCGGCACCCGGGGCCCCTGCGTGCCCAGGCACGCGAGCTGGTGCAGCGTGACTGCGTGGGGGATCCAGTGAATAACCCTGCCG
>CBEVTG010000079.1:0-7155 GCA_965552745.1 uncultured bacterium | reverse complement strand
CGTTCACGCTCGCTGCGGCGGTCGTCGCTCAGGCTGGGTTCCTCCTGCCGAAACTTCTCCTGGAAAGCCCGCAGTTCCTCCTCCTTCTTCTGAACCTCGCCACGCTTCGACTTGGTAAGAGACTCAATCTCAGATCGCAGCTCCTTACCGAGTTGGCTGAGCTCGAATACCCGCCCCGGATCAAAAACGCCGATCTTCGAGGCATCACCAGCCTGGGCCCATATGCCGCTCGCACTGACCCCAAGCCAGAGTCCGGCGAGAACGGCGGTGGCGGCGCAGGCTTTCAATGGTCTCATGAACACCTCCTGCGGGCGGGCTAGTTCATCCACCCACTCAACTATTTAGGATAGCACATGCTCAGAAGGAGCGTCCGATGGAAAACTGAAGCGAACTCGGATCCTCATTCCCTACCGGGTCGACGACGAATCCATAGATCAGCCGCAAAGGAAACTGGAATACCGGGAGAAAGAAGCGAGCTTCAACGCCATACGACATCTTGAGGTCGTTGAGATTGAAACTGACATCATCGAGGTAGGTGTTGCCCGCATCGTAGAAGAACGCAAGCTGCATCGGCTGCCCGATGGGGATGACATACTCGAACTGGGCCAGGAGGTATTTGTTTCCACCGCAGGAATCCAGAAACGGCCGGCGCTCCACAGTGGTGATGGGATTGCCGTTTGGATCAAGACCAGGGATCTGAACCTCTCTGAAGAAGCGATCGTCGCTCGGATTATTGGGATCCGGCGTGGCAGCAATGCAGTCGTTGGTGCCGTCGAGCGACCGGAAGCCGATGGGGCTGATGGAACGCGTCTCGAAGGCGCGCGGGCCGCGGATCTCACCACCAAGGAAGAACCGATCCGATATCGGCATCAGACCGTCACCAAAACGCTCCACCCAGCCGAATTCGGCATGGGTTCTGAAGAACGACCGCTTGTAGGCCGGAAAGAAGCTGGTGGTGAGAATGCGCGGCTTGACGAAGGAGTTGTCACCGCCCAGAAAGCCGCCCGCGTATTCCACCGAAAAACGCAGGGAATGCCCCGCACTGGGCCGGAATGGGTTGTTGACCGTGTTCAGCAGGTAAGTTGAGATGATGCTGCTGGTCACCGAATCACTGGTGGTGAATTCCTGACCCAGACGCTCTTCGTCGATCTGCAGATCCTCCAGCAAGTAGGTGGCGCGGATGAACTGAAAGTTGGCGAGGCGGCGTCCCAGGGTCAAGCTGAGTCCCGACCCTTTCTGTGTGAAGTCGGTAAATTGAGTTTCGCGACGGAATATGCTGAATCCGAAAGTAACCGGCTTGCCGAGAAAGTAAGGCTCCTCGAACGCGATCATAAATCGATCGCTGCGGCCGCCGATCTGCGCGGAGGTAGTGACGATTTCCCCCAATCCGAGAAAGTTTCTCGTCGCATAAGATGCCGTGAAAAAACCCCCATCCACCCCACTGTAGCCGCCGCCCACCTGGATCTCATTGCGGCTCTCCTCCCGCCCGTGAACCGTAATGTCGACCTTGTTCTCACCTTCGATCGGACGGATCTGAGGCTCCTGGGTCAACTGCCAGTAGCCGAGCTGATTGATGCGCCGCACACCGATGCGAAATTGTCTCAGGTTGAACACGTCCTGTTCGTTGACCTGGAGCTCCCTTCGGAGAACCTTGTCTCTGGTGGTCGAGTTGCCGACAAACTCGATGCGATTGATGAAATAGCGCTGATCCTCGTCAATACGGAGGCGGATGTCCACGGTGCCATCGTCGTTGCGCTTCAGACGCGGAGAGCTGGAAACGTAGAAATAACCCTTTTCCCCGTATGCGGATTCGATCGAGGAGGTGCCAAGCTGCATCAAGCTGCCGTTGTAGGTCATGCCCGGGCGCAAAGGGATGCTGGCGAGAATCTGTTGATCCATGAAGAGAGTGTTCCCCTCAACACTCATCTCGCCGACCGTATAGGAGTTCCCCTCCTCGATCGGCACCATCACCGACAGCCATTTCTTGCTTTTGTGGGGCTTCTTGTGCGGCTTGTCCTTGACGACCTCGATGATAGCCGGCTTGACTTGCACATCGATGTAGCCCCGATCGAGATACAGCCGTCGTACTGCCTCCAGATCCTGATCAAAAATCAGAGGATGAAAGGGCGTTCCCCTCTTGAACAATTTCCACCAGTGGTGCTCTCGGGTGTTCTGGAGGGAGCGTTTCAACTTGCGGTTCGAGAACACGGTGTTCCCCGTGAAGTCAATGGTGCGTACACGGGTTTTCACTCCCGGTTCGATGGTGAACACCACGGCGACCGTGCCAGGGGAGATTTCCTCGAGTTCGCTCCTGACGATCGAGTCCATGTGTCCCTTTTCCGCCAGCATATTTCGCAGATGTTCTTCCGTCTCCTTGACATCTCCATAATCGATGGGCAAACCGATCTTGAGCTCGATTTCGCGCTCCTTGAGACGATCCTCCATCTGCGAGCGGGTCAGCATCTTGATCTCACTGTACTCGACCGAAGTCAGAAGCGGTCTCTCTGTCACATGAAAGATGAGGACGATGCCCCGATCGCCCGGCCGGGTCTCAACCGAGAGGTCATCGAACATCTTCCGATCCCACAGCGCCCGGAAATCAGAACGCACACGCTCGGCATCGAAGGTATCCCCCACCCTGAAGGAGAGCAGGTGCAGGAACGCCTCCTCGGAGAGCCGCGCGTTGCCCTCAACGATGATGGCCTCGATGGTCTGGGAGGTCTGGGCCGTGGCCCCGGTTGGAAAGAAGAACAACAACAGTGCCAGAAGGCAGGTGATGCCCGAAGAATCGCATCTGCACGCGGGGAGTGCCAGAAAGGGCATCGGGTACAGGTACGCCCCTGCTTCAGGGGCGTAAATTTTCACATGCTGGCCCGCTTAACGGGCCGGGTTGGTTTCGCGGGCCTCTCGAAAGGTGATTTTACCGTTTTCCAACACTACCCAGATGGTTCCGGGTCGAGGAAGCTGGCCGCGGATCATCTCCTCGGAGAGAGCATCCTCGATATGTTTCTGGATCGCGCGGCGCAGGGGCCGGGCACCGTAAGATCGATCCTTGCAGGTAGTCTCGACCAGCCAGTCATGGATATCATCCGACACCACCAGTTTCAGGCCGCGCTCCGTGAGATTCGTGTTGAGCCGGTCGAGCATCAAGCCGCTGATATTGCGCAACTGACTCTCCGTGAGCGCGTCAAAAATGATGATCTCATCCAGGCGGTTGATGAATTCAGGACTTAGAACGCGCTTGACCTCTTCCATCACCAGTTCGCGACGAGCCGCGGTGGTTTCCTGGCGGCTGTGCTTGAATCCCATTTTGCCGCCCTTATCAATCTTATGGGAACCGATATTGGAAGTGAGAATGACGATCGTGTTCTTGAAGTCGACGAAGGTTCCATAGGCGTCCGTGATCTGCCCGTCCTCGAACACCTGCAACAGGATATTCAGGATGTCCGGATGCGCCTTTTCGATCTCGTCCAGGAGGATCACGGAGTAGGGTCGGCGCTTGACGCGCTCGGTGAGCTGTCCGCCCTCGTCGTGTCCAATGTAACCCGGAGGGGAGCCGATCATTTTGGCAATCGAGTGTTTCTCCATGTACTCCGACATGTCGAAGCGAATCAGTGCGTTCTCGTTGCCGAACAGGAATTCCGCCAGAGTCCGCGCGACTTCCGTCTTGCCGACGCCGGTCGGGCCCAGAAAAACGAAAGAGCCCACAGGGCGCAGAGGATTCTTCAAGCCGGCCCGTGAGCGGCGGATCGCCCGGGAGATGGCCGAGATGGCCGTCTCCTGACCGACGATCCGTTGATGGAGGTACGACTCCATGTTGAGAAGCTTTTCCTTCTCTTCCTCGCGCACGGTCGGCAGCGGCACACCTGTCCATCGCGAGATCACTTCTTCGATGTCCTGCGCGGTTACCTCGACGACCACGTTGCGCTCCTCCTCGCTCTTCTTCCGGGCTTCCTCGAATTTCGCGCGCTGCAGGATCTCCTGATCGTGAAACTTGATCGCGCTCTCGAAATCCTTTCGCGACAGGGCACGCTTCATGCTGCTCGTGGCTTCCTTGATCTCGTTTTCGATCTTCCGCGTCTCGAGGTATGAAGTTTTCTTACGCAGCTTGACGCGCGCGCCCGCCTCGTCCAGAACGTCGATGGCCTTATCGGGAAGAAATCGATCCGTGATGTAACGGTTGGACTGCGCCACCGACGCACGCACGGCCTCGTCCGTATACGAAACCTGATGGAAACGCTCGTAGCGCTCCTTGATGCCAAAAAGAACCTCGATGGTCTCCTGCACGGTGGGCGGCGCGATCTTGATGGCCTGGAAACGCCTCACTAGTGAGCGATCCTTCTCAATGTATTTGTGATAATCCCGCGGGGTCGTGGCACCGATGCACTGAACCTCCCCTCTCGACAGGGCGGGCTTGAGGATGTTCGCAGCATCCAGGGAACCCTCCGCCGAGCCGGCACCGATGAGCGAGTGGATCTCGTCGATGAAGATGATGATCTCATCGTTGCCGGTGAGCTCGGCGATGATTCCCTTCAGGCGCTCCTCGAACTGGCCCCGGTACTTGGTTCCCGCCACGATGAGCGACAGATCGAGCGCCAGGATGCGCTTTTCGACCAGCGACGGCGGCACGTTGCCTTCCACGAGGCGGCGTGCCAAACCTTCCACGATGGCTGTCTTGCCCACGCCAGGCTCACCCAGGAGCACCGGGTTGTTCTTCCGTCTCCGGGAGAGAATCTGCACCACGCGCTCGAGTTCCGCCTCCCGTCCGATGAGCGGATCAAACACGCCCTTGGCGGCCATCTCGCTCAGATCACGGCTGAACTCGTTCAGAAACGGGGTCTCTCGCTTCTTCTTGGGCAACGCCTTGCGCTTGAGGATCTCGACCGTGTCCTCACGCACTGCAAAGAGACGCATCCCCTTGTCCGCCAGCAGCTGACCCGCCGCGGAATTTTCAACACGCAGCAGCCCCAGTAGCACGTGCTCGGTGCCGATGTAATTGTGCAGCAGCCTCTCCGCCTCTTCTTCGGCGCATGTGAGAACCTTCTTGGTTTCCTCGCTGAACGGAATCTCGACCGACGTGGAGACCTTTTCTCGTGAAGGTCCCTGGTTCTCGAGCTCGGCGCGGAGCATCTCCATGCTGATGTTGGAGCGCATGAAGACTTCTCGAGTGACCTCCTCACCTTCTTTGAGTAGACCCAGGAGCAGATGCTCGGTGCCGATCACTCGGCTCCCCATCTGGCTCGCTTCATAACGCGCCAGAAACAGCACCCTCTTGGCCTTCTCTGTAAACTTCTCGAACATGAAGCTGCTCTCCCCTCCGATTTCAGTACTCGACAGCCGGGCCTGCGCTTGCAAACGTCACGCCCCGCCCCGCCTCCTGCTCACGCAGGAGACCGTCTTCCAGCCTGAGCACCCGGTCGCATCGCTGCACCAGATGCTCGTTGTGGCTGGCGATGATTACGGTCAACCTCCGGCGCTCGCGTGCGGCGCACAGCAGATCCATGAGCCGATGGCTGTTGCGCGTATCCAGATTTCCCGTCGGCTCATCCGCAAGCAGCATCATCGGCTCGTTGACCAGCGCTCTGGCCACAGCCACGCGCTGCTGCTCGCCACCCGACAGCTCAAACGGGCGGTGGGTGCGGCGCTCAGCCATGCCAAGCTCCTCGAGAACCAACTCAGCCCGCTCGCGCGCCACCGCCGCCTGTGCGCCGCAAATGCGCAGCGGCATGGCCACGTTTTCGCAGGCCGTGAACTCCGGCAGAAGCCGGTGGTTCTGAAACACAAATCCGACCCGGCTGCGGCGGAAGCTATCAGCGCCGTCATCGTCAAGATGGAGAACATCCTTACCACAAAATTCATAACTTCCGCTCTCGGGCCGATCGAGCAGCGCCAGCAGGTTCAGGAACGTGCTCTTACCGACGCCCGATGCACCCACCACCGCCAGCAACTCACCGCGCCCAGCCACCAGGTCAAGACCTTTGAGGACGTCCACGCGCCGTCCTCCTTCTCCATATCCCTTGACCAGACCTGAACAGCGGATGAACACCGGCATCTCCATCACTCGTAGCGCAGCGCCTCGACCGGGAGCAGCCGCGAAGCCCGCCACGCGGGCACCGCGGCAGCCACCAGAGACAGCAGAACGGCCAGCCCCGCCACCGACGATAGATCCACCCAACGGATCTTGAAAGGAACGAAGGAAAGGTAGTAAACCTCCGGCGGCAGGGAAATGATCTGATAGGTGTCCAGGAACCAGCTCATGCCCACTCCAGCGGCGCAGCCGACCAGGGTCCCAAGCGCCCCGATGAACAGTCCCTGTGACAGGAAGATGTTCAGGATCTGGCGCCGGGTCGCTCCGAGGGCGCGCAGTGTGCCCAGATCCCGCGTCTTATCCTTTACCGCAAGCAGGAGCGTGGACACGATGTTGAGAGCTGCGACCATGATAATCAGTCCGACCGCCAGGAACAGCAGCAGCTTTTCGAGCCGCATGGCCGAGAAGAAAGGACGGTTTCTCTCGATCAAGTTCGCCACCTCGAAACCGGGCCCTAGAGCCCTTTCAACCTCCTCCTGAGCCACCACCAGATCTTTGAGATCCCGAATACGAACCTCGATGGCGGTCGCCCCTGCTCCAAGTCCGAACAGCTTTTGAGCCGCCACCAGTCCCAGGTAGGAGCGCGTCGAATCGTAGTCGTGAAATCCGGCTTCGATCAGACCCACGACCCGGAAGTGTCGACTTCTTGGACGCAGGTGGAATGGGGTCACATCAACTTGTGGAACAAGAAGTTCCACCGTGTCCCCAACTACCACTCCCAAATGATACGCAAGTTCCTTTCCCAGGACAACGCCTTCCTCCTCCATATCGGAGTGTGGTAATAACCCCCCAAGGTCACCTTCGATCAAATCGTGCGCGAGATCGGTGACTGCGCCCTCACGGAGCGGGTCAACCCCTTTCAGAAACACCGGCTCCCCGGAAGGATTGAGCTCGCTGACGAGAAGGCCCTTCTCGAGGACCACAGGTGCCGCTGCTTCGACTTCGGGCAGATCCTGAAGCAGATTGATCAGCGGCTCGACCGGATCAATCGGCTTGCCTCCCCAACCGCCGAACACCGTCAAATGGGCGTTGCCCGCCAGGATCCTCTTCATGAGGGTTTATGACAG
>CBEVTG010000078.1:0-7165 GCA_965552745.1 uncultured bacterium | reverse complement strand
GACAGGCCTTCGAGCACAGGAAAGTGCCGCGGGTATTGATTCCATGCATGAGATCGAAGCGCTTCATGGGAGTTTCCAGAGTGCCCGTCAGGCTGATGGCGCTCGCGTTGTTGACCAGGATGTCGATGCCTCCGAAGGTCTCAATAGCTTTTGACACAGTTGCCTCAACCTGCTCCTCGAAACGAATATCGGTCGCACAGGCCAGAGCGCGCCCGCCGGCCGTCTCGATCTCCCGGGCCGCGGTCTCGATGGTGCCGGGCAGCTTCGGATGAGGTTGCACCGTTTTTGCGGCGATCACCACGTTGGCGCCGTCTCTCGCGGCACGCAGGGCAATTTCCTTGCCGATGCCTCGGCTGGCACCCGTGATGAAAAGGGTTTTGCCCCTCAGCGAACGCTTCTCTTCGTCAGGCATTGCATGGCCCCTCGAGCGGGTTGAATTCGATTCAGAAAGATAGTGTACACTTATCTTTCTCGAAGGGGACGTTGATGTCAGGCTCGCACGACCGCGAACTGGGCATGGATCGCGCCATTACTCGGCGTGATTTCTTGAACGGCATGACGCTTGCCGTCACCGGGTCGGTTGTCGGCTCGGGCTGGATCACCGCGCTGGGAGCTGCCGATTTTGCCCCCGAGGCGGATCCGAACTATTACCCGCCGTCGTTGACCGGCCTCAGGGGCAGCCATCCCGGTTCCTTCGAGGCCGCCCACAACATCCGGGACGGTTTGCCGGTCGAGCTGGCCGCCGCCACCGATACGGGAGAGGCGTACGACCTGGTCGTCGTGGGCGGCGGGATCAGCGGCCTCGCGGCCGCCTACTTTTACCGGAAGTCAGCGGGAGAGAAAGCCAAAATACTGGTCCTGGACAACCATGACGACTTCGGCGGCCATGCCAAGCGCAACGAGTTCCGCCATGGAGATCGTCTGCTCATCGGCTACGGAGGGACACAATCGATCGATGGGCCCTCGAGCTACAGTCCCGAAGCCGCCGGTCTCCTCCGGGATATTGGAGTTGACGTCAAGCGTTTCTATACGGCCTTCGATCGAAACCTTTACGAATCGCTCGGTCTAAGTTACGGGGTTTTCTTTGACAAGGAAACCTTTGGCACGGATCGTCTGGTGTCGGGTCTGGGTTCAGACCCCTCAGTCGAAAACTTTGCAAAGGCACCGATTGCAAGGAAAGCCCGGAAAGACATCGTCCGCCTCTACGAAGGGAAAACCGATTCCCTTCCGGAATTGAGCGTCGAAGAAAAGAAGGCGCGTCTAAGAAAAATCAGCTACCGCGATTTTCTTCTGGACGTGGTGAAAGCTCACCCCGATGTCGCGCGCTACTTTCAATCCATGACGCTCTCGTTCTGGTGCACAGGAATCGACGCTGTTCCGGCCTACGAATGCCTGGACAGTGGCTGGTATCCGGGACTGAAGGGTATGGGCGTTGAATCTGCCGGCGGTCGTGATGAACCGTACATCTTTCACTTTCCCGACGGCAACGCCTCCATTGCCCGCCTGCTGGTTCGGGCTCTGATCCCCGACGCGGTCCCGGGAAAGACGATGGAAGATGCCGTCACTGCACGGGTGGGTTACAGCAAGCTGGACAGGGGCACGCGCCCGGTGAAGGTTCGTCTCAACAGCACCGCCGTGCGCGTTCAGCACGACGGTGATCCCGGCAAGGCGAAAGAGGTCATGGTTACCTACCTCCGGGATGGCAAGCCGTACCGTGTTCGCGGAAAAGCCTGTGTTCTCGCCTGCTACAACTCGATGGTGCCTTTCCTGTGTCCGGAGATCCCCGGTCCCCAGAAACAGGCGCTCCTCTACGGGACCCGATCCCCTCTCGTCTACACCAACGTTCTCATCCGGAACTGGACTTCCTTCAAGAAGCTGGGTGTCCAGCGTGTCTACGCGCCGGGAGGGTACCACTCCGGATTCTCGCTGGATTTCCCGGTGAGCCTGGGCAGCTACCGGTTCCCGAGCTCTCCCGAGGAGCCGATGGTGGTACACATGGTGCGCGTTCCGGCCAGTCCCGGCCAGCCGGCACGAGAGCAGTTCAAGGCCGGGCGCCGCGATCTTTTATCGACGACCTTTGAGACGTTCGAGCGGAAGATCCGGGATCAACTGGGCCGCTCCCTGTCGGAGGGAGGTTTTGATCCGGCGCGGGATATCGAGGCGATCACCGTGAACCGCTGGCCGCACGGTTACGCCTACGAGCAGAATTCACTCTACGACCCAGACTGGAAAGAAGAGGAGCGCCCGTGCGTCAAGGCCCGCCAGCCGTTTGGAAGGATCACCATCGCCAACTCGGATGCCGACTGGTCCGCCTACACCAACCCGGCCATTGATCAGGCTCACCGGGCCGTTCGAGAAATTGTCGGGTAGCGCCTGAGCCTAGACGCGGTCAGCCGTGAGCCAGGTTTCAGCTTCCTCGAGAGAGCGAAACACCCTGATGCTGAGAGCCGTTCGCCCTTCCGCCAGGGTCTCCCACATACGGCCGACCCCGTAGATGAGATCACGGGGAGCGGCGATAGCCAGCTTGCCGCCGCCGATGAGCTTGTTCATGTCCTCATGCAGCCGGGCGATGTCCTGAATGTCGCTGGTGGAGAAATCGAACTCGTTGACCTCACATGTATCCACAAGGATGTCGAAGCCCGGTGACCAGAGGGGATCGCCGGTAATTTCCTGAACCCGTCTGGTCAAATCGGCCGCCGTATCTCTTCCCTTCACCCGCACGTCAACGCGCCGCGTACGCGGGTTGATCTCGAAGGTATACGCCATTCGTCCCCCCTTCCGGTTGCTTCAGCGCTGCGGTTCGGTGGCCGTTCCTATGAAACGAAAATTAGAATAGACCGCTCACATTCCCCTCATCGTCGAGGTCAATCTTGATCGCCGCCGGCTGCTTGGGCAGGCCCGGCATGGTCATGATGTCGCCGCACATGACGACCAGAAACTCGGCGCCCGCTGAGAGCTTGACGTCGGTCACGGGGACCACGTGCCCTGACGGCGCCCCGCGAAGCTGCGGATCGGTTGAGAAGGAATACTGTGTCTTGGCAAAGCAGACCGGAAAGTGGCCATAGCCGCTCTCCTGATAGTGGCGAATCTTGGCGCGGATCTTCGTATCGGCCACCACTTCCTTGGCGCCGTAGAGCTGCTTGGCAACCGAGTTCATCTTCTTCCAGAGCGGATCGCGATCGTCGTAGGAAAACTTCAGGTCAGCCGGGACGGAGTCGAGTTCCTCCACCACCTCGCGTGCCAGGTCGAGAGCGCCTTCGCTGCCACGAGCCCAGTGATCCGCCAGGACCACCTTGACGCCGTGATGGGCGAGCTTCTTTTCGAGCAGCGAAATCTCTGCCGCCGTGTCGTCGGTGAAGCGGTTGATGGCAACGATGCAGGGCAGGCCAAAGTGGTTGCGCAAGTTGTTGATGTGGCGCTCCAGATTGGGCAATCCCTTTTCGAGGGCTTCCAGGTTCTCCTCGCGCAGCGTAGCGAGTTCGGCGCCACCGTGGAACTTGAGCGCCCGGATGGTTGCTACCAACACCGCCAGCGACGGGCGCAGCCCGGATTTTCGGCACTTGATGTTCAGGAACTTTTCGGCTCCCAGATCCGCCCCGAAGCCCGCCTCGGTCACCACGTAGTCCGCCAGCTTGAGAGCAGTCCGTGTAGCGATAAGTGTGTTGCAGCCATGGGCGATGTTACCGAACGGTCCGCCGTGCACGAATGCCGGGGTGTTCTCCAGGGTCTGCACCAGGTTCGGCTTCATGGCATCCTTGAGAAGTGCCGACATGGCTCCGTGGGCCTTCAGATCACGGGCGGTCACGGGCCGCTTTTTGGTGTCATACCCGATGATGATGTTTCCGAGGCGCTCCTTGAGATCAGCGTAGGTGGTTGAAAGGCAGAGGATGGCCATGACCTCGGAGGCCGTGACGATCGAGAAGCTGGCCTCGCGCGGGTGGCCGTTGGCCGTGCCTCCCAGGCCGATGACGATTTTCCTCAGCGCGCGATCGTTCAGGTCCACGACCCGGTTCCAGGCGATCTGGCGGTCGTCAAGTTCGAGATCGTTTCCCTGCTGGACGTGGTTATCGATCATCGCGGCCAGCAGGTTGTGGGCCAGCGAGATGGCGTGAAAGTCACCGGTGAAGTGGAGGTTGATGTCCTCCATCGGGACAACCTGGGCGTAGCCCCCGCCGGCGGCGCCTCCCTTGCGGCCGAAGCATGGCCCGAGCGATGGTTCCCTGAGAGAAATGGCCACCTTCTTGCCGAGCTGGCTCAGAGCATCACCGAGACCGACCGTGGTGGTCGTCTTTCCTTCGCCTGCCGGGGTCGGGCTCATGGCAGTGATCAGGATTAGCTTGCCGTCAGGCTTGTCGCTCAGGCTGTGAACGTAGTCGAGGCTCAGCTTGGCCTTGTAATGTCCAATCGGCTCGATCTGATCTTCGGGAATTCCCAGCTTCTCGTAGGCCAGTTCGGTGATCTTGCGTAACTTCGCTTCTCGGGCAATATCGATATCGGGCATCGTGCGCTTCTTCTCCTTGCTTGCCGCGGTGGTTGAGTTTGTAAGACTTGAGTGCCGGAAGAATATCACGAAAACTGGCGTCAATAGAAGCAGTTATAGACGCCCGCTCACGCTGGTCTGACGCTCCGGAATAGCGTATAAATGGCTCTCATGCGAGCCTGTCTGCCGGCATTATCCGTCCTTGCCCTCTGCTGCGCGTGCACGGCACCCGACTTGCCGGGCTGTGGTCTCGAGCCTCCCGTTGCAGGTGGCAAGAGCGGGTCGTTCTCGCTGAACGTCGGGGAATTGAACCGCGACTACATCCTTCACGTGCCGGCCTCCTACGATCCGGCTGCCGCCACGCCGCTGGTCCTGTGGATCCACGGCTACACTGGTACGGCGGCCCGCGCCGAGCAATATACAGGGACGAGCGACCACGCCGATGCCCACGGATACATCGTGGCTTATCCGCAGTCAACGTCGTTCACTGCCCGGTTCCCCCAGAGAGAGGAGGCGCTCGTGACTTCATGGAATGACCTGACGTGCAGCGCTTCCCCGGGACCCGAGGGAGAGATCTGCACCGACGACGCCTTCGACTATCCGTGTCCGCCCGAATGCGGCGACTGCGGAGCCTGCAACTGGTGCTCGTGCCACGATGACGTCGCCTTCATCGAAGCACTCCTGGATCGCCTCGAGACGGAGCTGTGCGTTGACCGTGACCGGGTCTACGCCACGGGTATGAGCAACGGCGGCATGTTCGTGCACCGGCTGGGATGTGACCTCGCCGATCGCTTCGCGGCCATCGCACCGGTCGCCGGAACACTTGCCCGGGGGTTCAACTGCGCGCCCCGCTCCTCTCCGCCGATCTCGGTGATGCACATCCACGGTACACAGGACGACGTCGTGCGCGCCGACGGGTCACACGGCCCTGATGGGTACCTGTACACGCCCGTGGAAAAGGTCATGGAGGCGTGGGCCTCGGGAGATTCGCAGGGCTGCGATTCGGATGCTACGCCGTATCCGACTTCGGGAGATGGCATGGACGGATTCACGTGCTCACAACGTGCCGACTGTGCGAGCGGCGCCGAAGTTGCCTCGTGCTTCTGGGACGCGGGGCATGTGTGGCCGGCCCTCGAAGAGAACTCGTTTGGAAATGATGTGATTTGGAGCTTCTTCGAGAAGAACGTCCGGCCCTCTCCTCCTCCGCGCGTCGAGGCGGACGGCACGATCTACGAGGGCAGCTACTTCGGTGCGGACCGTGCCGGAGCGGCCTTCAAAGGAGTCCCCTACGCTGCCGCATCGATCGGGGATCTGCGGTGGAGGCCCCCACAGCCCGTTGATCCCGGATCCGGAGTCCAGCGAGCCACGCGGTTCGCACCGGCCTGCCCGCAGCCCACCGGGGAAGGGAGCGAACTTGATTTCTACTGGAGGCTTGCGGACGCCTTCGGCCATGATCGCTCTCGGGTGACGGAAATGCCCGAGATGAGCGAGAACTGTCTCTACCTGAACGTGTGGACGGCCAGTTGGGAGGCGGGGGAAAAACAGCCGGTCATGGTCTGGATCCACGGTGGTGCCAATTACGAGGGCTGGTCGCACGAGCCCTGGTATTCGGGTGAGCATCTGTCCCGGAAGGGCGTTGTGGTCGTGTCAATCAATTACCGCCTGGGGGATCTCGGATACCTTGCACACCCGGCGCTCACAGCCGAATCGGAAAACGGATCGAGTGGTAACTATGGGCTGCTCGATCAGATCGCGGCGCTTCACTGGGTGCAGCGCAACATCGCTTCCTTCGGTGGTGACCCGGATCGCGTGACGATCTTCGGGGAATCAGCCGGCGGCGCGAATGTCGGCTACCTGATGTCCTCGCCCCTGGCCAATGGGTTGTTTCACCGGGCGATATCGCAGAGCGGCGGTTACCAGATCGCCGACTTCAGCACGCTCGCACAGAAGGAAGAACGGGGCGAGCGGCTGGCTGTCGCGCTGGGGGTCGAGGTCGGCGAGAATGTTGCAGCTGGACTCCGCAAACGCAGTGCGCAGGAGATGCTTACCGCTGCTGCCAGCGTCGCGGAAGGCTGGGAAGACATCGGCCCGAACATCGACGGGTGGGTTCTTCCCGATTCTTCGGAGCGCATCTTCTCTGAGGGTCGCCAGATCGACGTGCCGATCATCCTCGGCTCGAACGCCCACGAGTGGAGGATGTATTTGGAGAATCCGCCGGCGCCGGATGTATTCGAAGCCAGTATCCGCGAAACGTATGGGGCCCTCGCGGACGCGGCCTGGAAGGTTTATTCGGTTTCGGATCCTGCAGCGGTCCGAGCCGCGCTCGACCAGCAAATTACGGACGAATACTTTCTCTGCAGCTCACGCCATATCGCCCGCGCGATGGAAAACGTATCGAGCAAAGCGTATCTGTATCAATTCACCCGCGTTCTGCCGGGAGCCGGTGGAGACAAGCTCGGTGCGTACCACGGAGCCGAGATACCCTACGTATTTGGTGTGTTCGAATCCTGGATGCCCTGGGAGCAGGTAGACAAGCAGCTGTACGAGCAAATGAGCGCTTATTGGGTGCAGTTCGCGGCTACCGGCGATCCGAACGGGGGTGGGCGGCCGCGATGGCCCTCTTATGAGCGCGAGGTCGACCCACATCTCGAACTGGGCAATAAGGTCAGGACGGGCTCCGGCTTG
>CBEVTG010000077.1:0-7193 GCA_965552745.1 uncultured bacterium | reverse complement strand
CCTCGGATTCGGGGCGGGGGGCATGCCGGGCATCGTCCTGGGCCCGCCTGGCGATTCCACACCTACGCTCGGATCGTTGAGCGTCGTCTCCCTGGGCCGCGGCGGTGTCCTCACGTTCGAGTTCACCGACAACGTGATCGTCAACGGCCCGGGGCCCGATCTGATCGTTTTCGAGAACTCTTTCTTCGTCGGCGCGCCCCCTGCTACCGAGACGGACGAGTATCGCGTCGGTGCCGACCTGGGGCGCGTGCAGGTGAGCGCCGACGGTGAAACTTACTTCGAGTTCCCGTTTTCCGAGGAAGCGCTCCTACAGGCAGGTGGAGACTCACTGCCTTCCTCGCTGCTGAGCCAGCTTTCCGGTCTCTCGGGAGTTACCCCCACCTTCGCCGGAAACTGGATCCGCGCCGACGATCCGGCTGTCTGGGATCCCGAGGGGGTGGGGGGCGTCTCGGGCGCCGGAGGGGACGCCTTTGATCTGGCGGCCGTCGGCCTGAGCGAGGCACGGTTCGTGCGCATCATCGACAGCGGCGCGCTGACCGGCTTTCCCGGGTCGGCGGAAGGGACCGATGTGGACGCGGTCATCGCTCTGCACTCGCGGCCCGCCGCCCCGCTCGTGAGCGACGTGGACGACGACGGACTCGACGATCTCGTAGAGGTGATCTACTACGGAAGCCGTCCCGACGATCCGGACACCGATGGCGACGGCATCAGCGACGGTGAAGAGGTCGCCGGCTGCACCGATCCTTCGGGATTTGTCTCCGGTCCGTTCTTTTTCCCCGAGTCTGATCTGATGGCCGCCGGGGTGGGCACTACCCTCCTCAAGTGGAGCTTCCTGGGATCGGCCTTTCGCTATGACGCCGCCCGGGGAAATATCGCCGATCTCGGCACCGCAGGTGACACCGTCGATCTGGGTCCACTCACCTGCATCGAAGACAACTCCACCAACGTAACAACGCTCGGGAATGAGGACGGCACCGCGCCGTTGCCGGGTGAGGCGTATTTCTACGTGGTTCGGGGTGTGCGCGCGACCGGCCCCGAGACGTACGGGGCATCTTCGGGGGGCTCCGAGCGGATCGGGACGGGCGGGTGTCAGTGAACCGGATCCTGCCCATCGTCGCGCTCGCCGGACTGATGCTCCTGCACGGATGGCCGCCCGTTCATACCGGAACCGTTCCCACTCCGGATGAAGAGGACGGCTCGGGGAGGTCTCGCCCTTCGGGAGAAGACGGCGATGTTCCCACCGATAGTGCACCCCCGGAGCCTGGATTTAGAGCGGAGGAGACGGAGTCCGCTCCCGTGTCCTCGGGTGTGGTGGAGCGACTCACGGTCGAGGCGCCGATCGATCGCACTCCACTGCTCGACCGGACGACCTTCAGCACCGTGTGGCTGCGCGAGGATCTAGACCGCTACCGACTGAGCCTGACCGAGGCGCTGCGCCAGAGCCCCGGGGTTCAGGTGCGGGCGTTCGGCGGCCTGGGAGAGTTCGCGACCGTATCGATCCGCGGGTCCTCATCCGAGCAGGTGGAAATCTTCGTGGATGGCGTGGCGCAGCGCCCGGCGACCGGGGGTGGCGTCAACCTGGCTGATCTGCCTTCGATCGCCCTGGAGCGGATCGAGATCTACCGCGGCTTCACGCCCGCCTGGTTCGGCCCCTCGTCGCTCGCTGGAGCGGTCTCGATCACCACCCGATCTCCTGATCAACCAGCCACGGACTTTCGCGCCTCCTACGGCTCATTCGACAGCGTCCGCATGGGCGGCCTGGCGGCTCGCCCCGCTGGGCCCTGGAACCTGCTCGGCTCGCTCGAGGTCTCCCACACCGACGGTGATTTCGGATTCTTCGGTACGAATGAACCACAACGTCGCGAGAACAACGCCAACGACTCGCTGCAGCTTCTCGGCCGGGCCTCGCGGCCTCTGGCAGGCTCAGGAACGATCAAGAAGATCGAGATCACGAACTCGCTCATGGTACGGGCCCAGGAGGTTCCAGGGCCTCAGTCGTTCCCCTCTCCGGAAGCCAGTTCCGATCAGCTCCGCGACACGCTGCAGGTCGAGGCTTCTCTGCGCTCTCCGTGGGGGGGATGGAGCGCTGATCCAGCTCTCTACGCTACGTACGAGACACAGCATTATGAGAACTTCGGGCGAGGTCTACCCGGCGCTGAGGAGAACCGCTTCACCACGGTCGGCCTGCGCTCTCCCATCGCGCTGCAGCCGACGGCAGGTATGCGCTGGATCGTGTCGCCAGAGGTACGCCACGAAAGAGCGAAGCGTCGGGATGATTCCGCGCAGGGGGAGCGATTCGAGGTCGAGCGCAACAGCTTCTTCCTTTCGGCAGGCGCCGAATGGGAGACGGCCGGCGACCGCCTCCTCGTGACACCGTCCCTGCGCTGGACGTCATTGCATTCAAGCTTTGACGGTCTCATTCCGGGAGAAATTTCCACGCGCTCGCGCAGCTCCGAGGAAGAGATCAGCGGCAAGCTTGGCCTGCGCTGGAGTCTCACTCACAGCCTGGCTTTCAGAGCGAACGCCGGAAGCTTCTTTCGCGAGCCCAGCCTCATCGAGCTATTCGGAAACAGCGGCTCGATCCAGGGGAACCCTGACTTACAGTCGGAACGGGGAGAGCATGCCGATGCCGGGCTTTCCTGGTCCTGGCTTCCGCCGCCCAACGCCGGAAGTCACGTGCTAGCCGCGAACCTGGAAGGATCAGTTTTTCGCACGCACGCAGACGAGTTGATCCTGCTGTTCCCTACGGGAGGTCTAACGGTCAAGCCCCAGAACAGCGGCGAGGCACGCATCACCGGTGTCGAACTGTCGGGAGTTCTCTCACTACGCAGGGGATGGCGCTTAGATCTCAACTATACGCACCAGAGCGCCGAGGACATGATCGGTAGGCCCCTCCCCAGCCGGCCCGCCGATGAGCTGCACGCTGGCGCACACCTTCAGCGCGGCCGTTGGTCGGGGCTGTACCGCTACTCGTTCATCGGCACCAACTACCTCGATCCCGACAGCGACACAACCGTTCCTGACCGGCACCTGCATACCGTGGGCCTGAGCTTTGCGCCTTCTCCCGCCTGGGAGCTCTCGGTGGAGGTCGAGAACGTGGGGGATCAGCGCGCAGGCGATCTGGCCGGGTTTCCCCTGCCAGGCCGTATGGTGATCGCCGAAGTGAGGTTCCGGCCATGAGACCGGAAGCTTCATTGCGCATCGGGGCCGGTCTCATGCTGGGTGCTCTTCTCACCGGCTGCGGGGGAGATTATCGTCCTTTCCCCCCTGCACCACCCGGTGACGAAGCAGTCAAAGCGGCGGCCCTGCGGGAGGTGTACGACGTGTGGATCGAGATCGCCGATCTCATCCTGCCGGGGAGGGCGCAGCCAACCACTCTGGCTGCCGATCTCGAGATCACCTTCAGCGGCGATCCGCTGCTGGAGGAGACCGCGGAGCAAGCGGAGATGGCAGAGCCGCCTCCCCCCACGGCGTCGATCCAGCTTGTGGCACTGTACCTGGACGGAGTGCCGCTTCCTCTACCGGGTGTGAGAAATTGGGAGCGGAATTTTGATCGACAGGCGGATCACCTGCTCTTTGATCCCATAGAACCTTTCCAGATTGAAGATCTGACCGATCAGCTCCACCTCGAAGGAGATCTCACCGAGGACGGACGACGTTTTGAGGGCACGGCGGCGCTGGCGCTGGCCGGCCGCATGGGCAGCGCGCGCGGCATCCGCCAGCGCAATTACCTGATCGCCACGACCGACTTTGCGTTCTCCGGATCGCTGTCACGCCTGCGCGTGCGTTACGAGGAACAGTTTACGTTTTTCCTTGACGTGGAGGATGCCTACATCGATCCGCTCGTGCGCGTGGAGTCCGGGTCGGCCTTCCTGCTCAACCGTTTCGAGCTGGTGTTTACCGAGGATGGCGACAACCGGCACGTCGAGTGGCTCAGCCATGCAAGGAACTACGAAACCATCTTCTCCTTCTCGGCGGGCGACGGATCGAACCCACAGGACCTGGTCCTCGACGCGCGGGGTCGCGTGTGGTTGAGCCGCTACGAGACACCGTACAACGATCTCCTGATCGTCGATCCACGCACCGGGGAGAGACTGGGAAGTCTCGACCTGATGCCCTGGGTGACGGGACCCGGCCTGCTGCCTCGGCCGGAGCAGATGCTGAGAGTCGGAGACGAGATCTACGTGGCGCTTCAGAACGCCAATCTGTCGTTCAGTGAGTTCGGCCCCGCCCGGCTGCTCGTGATCGACACGACCCGTGACCAAGTCACGGAGGCGATCGATCTGGATGGCATCAATCCGTTCCAGGGCATGGAGCGGGATCCGGCAACCGGCTACCTTTACCTGGCCATGGCGGGGATCTTCGCGGGCCAGCAGGCGGAGCAGTTCACCGGCGGTGTGGAGGTCGTCGACCCAGAGACTCGCACGAGTCTGGGCCTGCTCATCGACGATGACGATCTGGGTGGGCATCCGAGCGACGTGGCCATCGCCTCGGAAGACAAGGGGTACGTGCTGATCTCGCGGCAGTCCGGAGGAGATTTCTTGACCGAGGTGGTCGCCTTTGATCCGCGCGACGGAACGATCCTGGAAACTGTTTACACCGGTGGCGCCGGCGGCCGCAACCTGGTTACGGATCTGGAGGCGGACGGCGAGGGATGGCTCCTTCTGGCACTGACGGACCCGACTGACTCCGGCGTGATCATCCTGGACACCCGGAGTAACGACTCGATTCCAGGAGCGCGATTCCACACCTCGTTGTTCGCCACTTCGATCGCCACCGCGACGGGGCGGGCTCAGATCGACCCGGAACCACCCGTCTCCGAAACCCCCTAGGCAGACTCAGGCGTCAAATTCCGGGGAGCTCAAATGGGCCGGAAACTCATTCGGCGGGCGGGCGAAAGTAGTGCACTTCCAACTCGGCGCGCAATCCCTGCTCGCTCAGCACCAGCGCACGGATCGTCGTCCTGGCACCGAGCCCGGCTCCTCCCTTCACGGACAGCAGATGAAGCCGCTCGGGGCCGATTTCCCAGGGGCCGAGGGTGCTCGCCAGATCGATATTGCCGAGGCCCAAGATCGACACCGGCATCGACTCGAGCTCGACCACGTGCACACCCTTCAGGCGATCGAACCTCAGGCGCACGCTGACGTCCGTCTCTACCTGGACACCCAGCGGTTCGGTATGACCACGCAGGTGTAGCTGCATACGCCCAGCGCTGGCCCGGAAGCGGGACGCCTCGTCGACAACCAGCGATACGCCGCTCCAGCCGCCGCCGATCTCGAATTTCACAGGCAGTGCGGCGCGCGCCATCGACTCGAGATCGGCCACGCTGTGGGTCCAGATCAGGTTGGGCGGTGGGGAAGAGAAGACGGGCGGGAGCGACGTCATTATCACGATCATGATCGCCGTGATCCAGGGCGTGAGAGCAGTTTTCACCGGCGATCCCCCGCAACAGCGGGCCTCGGACATTCTCATACTCCATCCATGCGTGCGCCTCTTCACGATCCGAGCTCCTCGCGGCGGCGGCTCAGGATCCACAGGAAGAACGGGCCGCCGCACATGGCGGTAATCACTCCCACCGGCAGCTCGGCCGGAGCGATCAGCGTGCGCGCCACCGTATCACAGACAATGAGGAACGATGATCCGAACAGAAACGACACCGGCAGGACCACGCGGTGATCCGGACCGGTCACCAGGCGGACCAGGTGCGGCACGATTAATCCCACAAACCCGATCGGGCCTGCCGCAGAGACAACAGCTCCCACCAGGAGCGAAGCCGCCAGGAAAGTGGTCCTCTGCAGGCGCCGCACATCCACCCCGAGTGCCGCCGCAGGCTCGTCCCCCAGGCTGAGAACGTTGTAGTCGCGCGCGCGCCACAGAAGCACGCCTGAGCCCAGCACCACGAATGGCAGCATACGCCACACAACACCCAGGTCGACGATGTCGAGGCCACCCATGAGCCAGCGCACCATCTGGTACGACTCGGCGAAGTCGGCCAGGTAGTGGATGAACAGGATCAGGGAGGACAGGGTCAGGTTGATGGTGATCCCGGAGAGCAGCAGCGCGGTGACGGGCAGGGCACCGTCCCGCCTCGCCAGGAGCCACACAATGACGATGGTGAGAGCGGATCCGGCGAACGCAGCCGCGGGCAACCCTCCGAACCCCCAGACCACACCCGTCAGGCCAACCTTGATCGCCACCACCGCACCGAGCGCGCCCCCCGCCGAGACACCGAGCGTGAAGGGTGTCGCCAGGGCATTCCGGAGCGTGGCCTGGAAGACGGCACCGCACATGGCCAGGCTGCCGCCCACCAGCGCCCCGAGCAGGATCCGCGGCAAGCGTGCCACCAGCAGGATGGCGGCGTCGGGGCTCCGATCGATATCGAATCCGGAGGCCACGGCCGCTCCCAGATCGATACGGGTCGAGCCCAGCAGAGGACACACGGCGATCGTGGCCACGAACAGCAGCGTGGAAAGTAACAGTGCCGTGCGTGGCTTCATTGCCTTCATGTCTCGATTGCTTCGACGGAATTGCACGCGTGGAGAGGGCGATCTTATCCGCAGCCGGTATCGGACGACGCGTGTCGGCCGACGGGCGCGAAGAAGGGCGGTCTTCCTCCCGGCTGGGAGATGACTCGCAGGGGCACCCCGTAAATCTCTTCAAGGAGGTCCCGGCGCAGGACCTCCTGCGGTGTGCCGTGAGCCATCACCCGACCATCCCGCAACGCCAGTGTTCGATTGCAGTAGGCCCCGGCAAGATTGATGTCGTGCGTGACCGCAACAATCGTCGTTCCGGCCACGCTCAGATCATGAAGCACATCATAGATTTCGACCTGGTGACGCAGATCCAGAAAGGCGGTGGGCTCGTCGAGGAGAAGGATCGGGGCTGTCTGGGCGATGGCCCGAGCCAGCACCACGCGCTGTTTTTCGCCGCCGCTGAGCTCCTGGAACCGGCGCTCTTCAAACCCCGCCATCCCCACCCGTGACAGAGCATTCCTGGCGGTTTCGATCTCGGTCCGCCCCTCGAATTGCCAGGCCGACAGGTGCGGATGGCGCCCCATGAGCACAATCTCCAGCACCCGGAACTGGAACATTACCAGGCTCTCCTGGGGCACCAGGGCAATCTGACGGGAGATCTCGTTGCGCGACAGCGAACCGACAGACCGTCCGCCGAGGAGTACTTCTCCCCGGGACGGC
>CBEVTG010000076.1:0-7201 GCA_965552745.1 uncultured bacterium | reverse complement strand
AGCGATGCGCGCCTCGGCAGACGCGGCGTCCAGGCGGGCAACGGCTGCCTGCAGATCGTGGTTGTAAAGGAGGGCCTCTTCGACGACGGCATCCAGTTGCGGATCCTCGAATCGCGTCCACCACTCGATATCTTGTTTGCCACCGTGAGACTGTCGTGCAGACCATTCCCCGGGCAGATCCAGGCCGATGTCCGGATCCACCTGCACGGGAGCGGACACACAGCCCGCGGCCAGCAAGAAGACGGGAAGGACCCCCAGGCGTTTCACGTGAGTTCCGCGCCCTTCCCCCCGATCGCCCCCGCCGGCAACGGCGCACGCAGTCCGGCCGCCAGGAACGGCACCAGCCTTTCCACGGCGGCGTCGAAATCGGTGGGATCGCACTCCCCGCCCGAGATCATCTCGAGGCGTCTCATATCGGCCAGCGTTTGAATCAAGGTAGCGACCATGAAGTGCATCCTCCAGAAAAGCTCCCGGCGCGGCAGCTCGGGCAGGGCACGCGACAGCGCTGACCCGAAGCGCTCGAGCACTTCCCGGAACTGTCCGATGAACAGCTTCCAGAGCTCATCACCTGGCTCGGTGTAGGTGCGCCCGAACAACCGCACGATCACCGCTCCTCCGCCGTTCTGCCGGTGGCACATCTCGAAAGGAGGCTTCAGGAACGCTGCGAGGATCGATTCGAGGGTCGGATTGCCGCCGCCGGCTTCAGCCTCACAGGCATGCAGCAAGCGCAGCCGCTCCTCGTTCATGGGACGCACCCTGCGTTCCAGGACGGCCTTGACGAGCTCCTGCTTCGATCCGAAGTGGTAGTTGACCGCCGCCAGGTTGGCCTCGGCGCTGGTCGTGATAGCTCTGAGCGAGGTTGCCTCGAACCCCCGCTCCGCGAAGAGCGCCTCCGCAGCATTCAGAATCCGGTGCTTGGTACCCCTGGGTGGCATTCGAGTCTCCATACCGATTCAAACGAACGTTTCAATCGTACGTTCGAATCACGCTCCTGTCAAATCGCGCCTGGGCCACTCTTCGGTGGCCGGGCTTTCCTCATCGGCAGTTAGCCCCGATCCGGGAGAGGCATGAGGAGCGCCCGCACCGACCGGCCTCATGGCCTGCAAGCCTGTTTGGGTGTACATTCGTGCGGTACCCTTCCTGAGCGACATGAAAAGCGTAAACCTCCGCCTGATGACTGCGAACTGTCTCCACCGCTTCGGTGTGGAGCCCTCGGCGCTGGCTGACTTTGTACGGCGGGAGGCCCCGGATGTTCTGGCCTTGCAGGAGCTGTCGGCCGCCCAGGCCCGAGCCCTCGAATCGCTCGGTGATTACCCGCACGGCACCGTGGATCCGAGGGATGACTCGTTCGGCCTGGGACTCCTGTTGCGGTTCCCGGCCGAAATGCGCCGGCTCAGGCTGCCGCTGAGGGATTCATGGATCGCCGAGATCGATCTTCGGGCGCTCGGGGCGATCCCCCGGGAAGGCGCCGCAGAAGTTCTGCAGATCACCAATGTCCATCTCACCGCGCCGCACCATCTCCCGCCCTGGAAAATGCTCTGGCAGCGCCACCAGCAGGTTCGCGCGCTCGACGCCCACTTTCGCGGAAACGCACCTGTGCGGCAGATTCTGCTCGGAGATCTGAACTCGACGCCACTTTTCCCCGCCTACCATGCGCTCTGCGCCCGCTTCAGGGACGCCGCGCTTATTGCCGCCTCCCGGAACGGCGGCCGCACTCACGCCACCTGGGCGCCGCGCCCCGGGTGGCGGCCCCTGCTGCGAATCGATCACGCGCTGGTCGACTCCTCGATCGACGTGAAGTCGTTGCGTGTGCTGCCGCTCGCTGGTAGCGACCACTCAGCCATACTCGTGGACGTGACCATTCCCTGCGACTGAGATCGATCCGGTCCGGCTCCTCCCCACCGGTTGTCTCGGACATAATTTTTTGCCAGTATGGTCGCTCTCCCATGGCTAACGCACCGCGTCTCTATCTGGTGGACGGGACGGCAAACGTCTTCCGGGCGTACTATGCCCTGCAGGGCTTGAGCACCCGGTCAGGGATTCCCACCAACGCCACCTACGGGTTCACGACCATGCTGCGCAAGCTCGTTCAGGACGAGCGGCCCGAGTATCTGGGCGTGACCTTCGACACGGCCGCGCCCACCTTCCGCCACAAGCAGTTCGAGGAGTACAAGGCCCACCGGCCGCCCCCGCCGGACGATCTGGTAGTGCAGTTCCCGTACGTGAAAAAAGTGTGCGAGGTACTCGGGGTTCCGGCGCTCGAGAAGGAGGGGTACGAGGCGGACGACCTGCTTGGCACCCTGGCCCGCCAGGCCTCGGAGCGTGACCTCGACGTGGTCATCGTCAGCTCCGACAAGGACATGCTGCAGCTCGTGGACGAGCGCGTGAGCGTGCTCAACCCTCACAAGAACATCCGCTACGATCCGCAGACGGTCGAGAAGCTGTTCGGTGTACGGCCCGATCAGGTAGTCGATGTGCTGGCACTGTGGGGCGATGCGTCCGACAACGTCCCCGGCGTCCCCGGCATAGGCGAGAAGGGCGCCAAGGACATCATCCGTCGCTTCGGATCACTGGAGGAAGCCCTGGCCGCAGCGGATCAGGTCGAGCGCAAGTCATACCGGGAGGGGCTTCAGCACCATTCCGACAAGGCGCGACTGAGCCGGCAGCTGGTAACCATCGACCGGAACGCGCCGGTCGATCTGGATCTGGAATCGCTGCGCGCGTGCGAGCCGGATAACACAGCAGCCGTCGCACTGTTCAAAGAGCTTGAATTCACCTCGCTTACGAAGAATGTCTCGCCTTCGGCAAGCAGTGTCTCCGCCGACTACCGTGCCGTACGCAGCGTGGGCGAGCTGGATGCCCTGATTGAAGAGATCAGGCGCTCCGGGCAACTGTCGGTCGACCTGGAAACCGACTCGGTAGACCCCCTGCGAGCGCGCCTCGTAGGCATCGCCCTGTGCGTTCGCCCCGGAAGTGCCTGCTATGTGCCCGTAGGCCACCGCGATCCGGGCTTGGGCGGACAGCTCACACCCGAGCAGGCGCTCGAGCGCCTCCAGGGTGTCCTCGAGGATCCGAAAATCGCCAAGATCGGCCAGAACATCAAGTACGAGATCATCTGCCTCGGGCAGCACGGGGTGAACCTGCAGGGCGTAGCGTTCGATTCGATGGTGGCTTCCTACCTGATCAATCCCTCGCGCCGCGCTCACAACCTCGATGACCTGGCCCAGGAGCATCTGAACTACAGGACCCTCTCATATGAAGACGTCGCCGGCAGCGGCACCAAGCAGGTCACTCTCGACCAGGTGGACGTCGATCGGGTCACCACCTACGCCTGTGAGGACGCCGATATCGCACTGCAGCTCAAAGATGCTCTGGAGCCGAAGCTCCGGGAGGGGGCGCTGGAGGAACTGTTCGAGACCCTGGAGATGCCGCTGGTCAGTGTTCTTGCCGCCATGGAGACGGCGGGCGTGCGTATCGACAGCGGGTTTCTATCCGGCATGTCAAAGGAGATCGAAGTCGAGGCATCCCGTCTGGAGCACGAGATCATCGAGATGGCCGGCGAGGAGATCAACATCAATTCCCCCAAGCAGCTCGGAGTGCTGCTGTTTGAAAAAATGAACATCAAGCCACTCCGGCGCACGCGCAAGAGCAAGGCCTACTCAACCGATCAGGAAGTGCTCGAGGAGCTCTCCCATCAACACCCAATTGCAAAGAAGATTCTCGAATACCGGACCCTGACCAAGCTGCGCTCCACGTACGTCGATGCTCTTCCGGCCCTGATCAATCCCGATACCGGCCGCGTGCACACGTCCTTCAACCAGACGGTAGCGGCTACGGGAAGGCTGTCCTCCAGCGATCCCAACCTGCAGAACATCCCCATCCGCACGGAGATGGGCCGGCGCGTGCGCCGCGCCTTCATCCCGGATGAGGGAAGCGTGTTGCTGGCTGCCGATTACTCCCAGATCGAACTGCGCGTCCTCGCGCACATGGCGGACGACCCCGAGATGGTGGCCGCTTTCAGAAAGGGAGAAGACATCCACCAGCGCACGGCCGCAGAGATCTTCGGAGCAGCGCCCGAACTGGTGACCTCGGAAATGCGACGCGCCGCCAAGGCGATCAACTTCGGCATCCTCTACGGAATGGGGCCGCAGCGCCTGGCGCGCGATCAGGGTATCCCCCTGGCGGAGGCACAGCGATTTATCCGCCAGTACTTCGAGCGTTTTCCACGCGTCAAGGAATATATCGATGACACCATCGCGCGCGTGGAGCGTGACCACCAGGTGACGACACTGTTCAACCGCGTACGCCGTTTCCCCGAGCTCGACAGCGCCCACCGGGGCCTGCGCCAGCAGGCTCTCCGGCAAGCCGTCAACACGACGATCCAGGGCACGGCCGCCGATCTCATCAAACGAGCGATGCTCGAGCTGCACGGACGTTTGAACCGGGAAGACTTGCGAAGTCGCATGATCCTCCAGGTTCATGACGAGCTGGTGCTGGAGGTCCCTGAGGAGGAAGTAGAGACCGTCGGCTCTCTGGTGCGCAGCGCCATGGAGGGGGCGTACCCCATGCGGGTTCCCCTCTGCGTCGAGATACGGACCGGTTCCAACTGGATGGAAGCCGGGTAGTCGTCAAGATCCCGCCAGCGTCAAAGTTTCGCCACCCGTTTCATGTGCGCGTCAGGCAGGTGACACGGGGTCCCGCACACCTTAACTTTCACTTTCCCGGCAAGCAGTTATCGGACGTAATTCCATCCGGTGAACGGTTGCCCATCCAGTTCCACGAACCTATATTTCGCACTACCCACCGAGAGGACGGGACTGTTCTGGAAAATCGATCATGAGCACTGATACAAAGGCGCCCGCAAGCATACTGATTGTCGATGACGAGGAGACGATCCGCGAACTCCTGCTGGAAGGACTCGGGAGCGAGGGGTACAGGTGCAAGTCCTGTTCGAACGCTCCGGACGCCATGAAGCTCCTCGAGCAGGAGCCCTTCGACCTGTTGCTGAGTGACATCGATATGCCGGGCGTGAGCGGCGTGCAACTGCTCCAGGATGTGAGGGCCGGCGAGCACAACCTGGATGTCATCATGGTTACCGGTGTCGTGGACACGGAGACGGCCATCAACGCGATTCGCATGGGCGCCACCGACTACGTGACCAAGCCGTTCAACCTGGATGAGGTCTTGCTGATTATCGAGCGCACTCTCGAAAAGCGTCGCCTGGTCCGCGAAAACCTCGATTATCAAAGGAACCTCGAGATCCGGGTGCAGGAGAGGACATCAGAGATCGAGAAAAAAAGTCAGGAGATTGAAGAACTGTTCACGGAACTCAAGGTAGCTTTCGATGAAGTACGCCAGTCATACCAGGACATCCTGGAAGCCCTGATGGCGGCGCTCGACACACGCGACACCGAAACCCAGGGCCACTCTCTTCGCGTGGCGGAGTATACCGTCACCATCGCCCGGGTCATGGGCATGGTCGAGCCGGAGCTGACGCACTTACGCCGGGGATCGCTCCTCCACGATGTGGGCAAGATCGGCATTCCGGACGCTATCCTGCGCAAACCCGGAAAGCTGACCGAGGAGGAGTGGGTGGAGATGCGCAAGCACCCCGAGATCGGCCACCAGATGCTCCAGGGGATCAAGTTTCTCGAGCAATCCCTGCCGATCGTCATCTCCCACCAGGAACGGTTTGACGGCACTGGCTATCCCAACAAGCTTGCCGGAGATCAGATCCCCCTGGGATCGCGGATCTTCGCGGCCGCCGATACCCTCGACGCCATGACCTCCAACCGCCCGTACCGAGCCGCGCTACCTTACGAAGTCGCCCACGAAGAGATCGTCAAATATTCCGGCAAGCAGTTCGACCCCAAGGTCGTCGAGGCCTTCTGCTCCATCCCCAAGGACGAGTGGGTCCAGATCCAGAAGCGGGTCTTCTCGGAGCTTTCCGCCAGGGGCAAAGCTGACAAGAACTGAGTCCTTTGTGAAGAGTGACAGCCGAACCGGTTGCGACTCAGGGGGATTCTTCGGGCAGATCGGGGGGAGTCTTCCTGACGCCCTCCAGGATATCCAGTAAAAGGCTCTCGATGGAGGGTTCCGCGCGCTCGACGATGCGCCCGATCTCTCTTCCGCCGCGTCGGACCACCAGGGTCGGAACCGTCACGATCTCGAGCTTGAGGACCACCTCTTCCGGGCGCTCCTTCGACTCATCCACCGCTACCCAGCGCACGTCGGGGACGGCCTCCTTCAGGCCGTCCAGAACCGCCAGCAACCGGGGGATCTCCCGGGCGCTATCGGTGCACCAATGGCCGTATACGACCTCGAGCTGCCATGGGGTAGGGACGGATCGCAGACGTCTGAGAGCATCGGGATCGGGGGGCCGATCGGCACGGCCCCAGGAAGGCGACAGGGCCAGCATCTCCCGGAGTGTCTCCTCCCCTGCCCTGGCGGACTTTTCCAGGTTCCCGATCCCCTGGGTAGCCGTAGGCAGGGTCTGTGCTTCCGGATGACCGCCGGTGAAGCCTGCCTCAGTAGCCAGATCGGAGGCCACGACAAGGGCGATCAACAGGACCAGAGCACGCATAAATCTCCTGGCTGTAAACAAACCGGAACGAAATGTGTCCAAAACGTAGACAGATCGTAGCACGGGCATGGCAGAAATGGAGTACTCCTTGACTTGTGACCATCCCTCTTGTAATGTTAATTGTTTGAAGGGGCTTTCGTGGCGGCCCCGCTCCCCTATGAAAATCTCAAGATCGATCGCTCTTGCCGGCTTGTTGGCCTTCCTCATGGGCGCCGCAGCTATTTCTGTGGCTCCGGCCGCGGAGAATCGAAAACCCATACTCCCCATACCGAACATCAAGGTGGTTACCGATGCCGAGGCCGTGACCGCTCTTCTGGAGCGCTTTGACGAAGCGCAACTCAACACCCAGACGATGATCGCTTACTTCGTCGAGAACAAGAAGCTGCAGCTGCTGGCTGATGACCAGATCCAGACGGGAACGTTCTATTACAGCAAGCCGAGCTCCTTTATGTGGGAGTACTCGAAACCGGATAACAAGGTCATCCTGATCAGCGCAGAACAACTGCTGATCTACTATCCTCACCTGAAGAAAGCCGAAGAGATAGATATAACCCGTTATAGCAAGCGGATCCTGCGGTTCTTCGGCCTGGGACAACCCACCGCCGAGCTCCGCAAGTA
>CBEVTG010000075.1:0-7226 GCA_965552745.1 uncultured bacterium | reverse complement strand
TTAGACGGCGAGGCCAAGGAGAGACTTCCGGTCCTGAAGGATCGGCGTTAACCAAGGAGCGATAAACATGAGTCGAGACCTCACT
The DNA here is from genome assembly GCA_965552745.1 of uncultured bacterium. GTDB lineage: Bacteria > Acidobacteriota > Polarisedimenticolia > JAPUKU01 > JAPUKU01 > JAPUKU01. Next base: position 7,141 of record CBEVTG010000075.1, on the reverse strand, counting down.
CGGTATACACGCGTGCTCGAAATCGTGGGCGATATCATGCGGATCCGGGCCGACAAGGTTCCGCTTGGTGATGTGGCGGTTGTCGAGAATGTGAACGGCGAGAAATCGCTGACCCGCGTCATCGAGCTGAATGGCGATATTGTGAGTCTCCAGGTCTTCGCTGGCACCAAAGGCTTGTCTACTGGCGCGAGCGTCCGGTTTCTGGGCCATCCGATGAGGGTCACCTATTCGCCCAACATCTTGGGTCGTATTTTTCGAGGGTCCGGCGAGCTGATGGACGGCGGCCCGGAACTTTCGACCGATCCGAAGATCGACATGGGCGGACCGACGGTCAATCCCATGATGCGGGTCATGCCGCAGAAGATGATCCAGACGAACATCCCGATGATCGATATTTTCAACTGTCTCGTCGAGAGTCAAAAGATCCCCATCTTCACCATTGCGGGAGAGCCGTATAACGAACTGCTCGCACGCATCGGGTTTCAGGCGGACGCAGACGTCGTGGTCTTCGGTGGACTCGGCCTGATCTTTGACGACTATCACTTCTTCCGCACGGCGTTTGAAGACCATGGCGTCTTCCACCGTACGGTGATGTTCGTCAATCTGGCATCGGATCCGATTGTCGAGCGGTTGCTGGTCACGGACATGGCGCTCGCGGTTGCCGAACGGTTTGCGGTGGAGGAGGGCAAGCGGGTCCTCGTGCTGCTCACCGATATGACCGCGTACGCCGACGCGATGAAAGAGATCGGCATTGCCCTGGAACACATTCCCGCGACCCGCGGCTACATGGGCGACCTCTACACGCAGCTCGCCGTTCGCTATGAGAAGGCGTGCGACTTCAAGGGTGCGGGATCGGTGACGATCCTCACCGTCACCACCATGCCCGGCAACGATCTCACGCACCCGGTGCCGGACAACACCGGCTATATCACGGAGGGGCAGTTTTACCTGCATGATCGCGTGATCGATCCCTTCGGCTCGCTGTCGCGCCTGAAGCAGCGCGTCATCGGCAAGGTGACGCGTGAGGACCACTCGCAGATCATGAACACGATGATCCGCTTCTACTCAGGCGCGACGGAAGCGACGAAGAAGCAGGCCATGGCGTTTGAACTGTCGCCGTTCGATGAGAAGCTCCTGAAATTCGGCCGCCTCTTTCGCCAGCGGTTCATGGACATCAACGTCTCGCTCCCTCTCGAGGACGCCCTCAACCTCTCCTGGCAGACCCTGGCCGAGTGTTTCGAGCCGCAGGAATTACTGATCAAGCAGGGGCTCATCGACAAATATTTCCCGAGGACAGACGGGGGGTCCACCCAAACCGAAAACCAGGCACAGTGAGACCGACATGGCCCGACTCATCCTCAGCAAGAGCGCAATGACTCAACAACGCAACCAGCTGCGTCTGTACCAGCGCTTTCTCCCCTCGCTGGACCTCAAGCGGCGGCAGCTGACCGCCGAACACGCGCGTGCCAAGCAAGCGCTGGCCGAGCGTGAGGCCAAGGTGGCTGAGCTGACTGCCCAGATCGGCACGATGCTCCCGATGCTGGCGAATCAGGAGATCGACGTGGCCGGCCTTGTGCACGTGAAGGAGGTCCGTGTCGGCGAGGAAAACGTGGTTGGCGTCAGGCTACCGGTCCTCGCCGAGCTCGTGTGCGAGGTCCGCGACTACTCCATGCTCGCCAAGCCCCCCTGGGTCGATGTGCTCGTGGCGCAGCTCCGGCGTATGGCCGAGCTGAAAATCCAGCTCCAGGTCTATGCCGAGCGTGTGCGCTGTCTGGACCGGGCGGTCCGGCGCACCACGCAGCGGGTAAACCTGTTCGAGAAGATCCTGATCCCAACGGCCAAACAGCATATCAAGCGCATCCAGATCTTTCTGGCGGACGGAGAGCGGTCTGCGGTCGTCCGCTCCAAGATCGCCAAGGCGAGGCATCATCCGGCGGTGGCGAGGGAACAGACCGGGGTAGCGCCATGAGCATCGTTCCGCTGGCCAAAGTCACCTTGTACGGGCTGGGGGAGGAAAAGGCGAGCGTGCTCGGCGACCTTCAGGCCATCGGCTGCCTGCACCTCGTCCCCCTTCGTCCAGCGATGGACACCGGTGATCTGGGCGGTCCATCGCCACAAGCTCGAAATGCCCTGAAATTCCTCCTGGCCTGCCCTGAGCGACGGCGCCAGGTCCAGGATCGGGCCAAATTTGACGCCACCGAAGTTGAGCACCGCGCCCTCGACATCCAGGCTCGGATGCAAGGTCTCCAGAATGAGCGCGATTTCTTGGTCCGGCGGATACGCGATCTCGAGCCGTGGGGGGAATTCGCCCTCCCCCCCCCAGAGGACCTTGCGAACCTCAAGCTCTGGTTCTACGTGGTCCCTCACTACCAGATGAAGCAGGTTCAGGCGATCGATCTCATCTGGCAGGTGGTGCATCGGGACAACCGGTTTTACTACGTGGTGGTCATTGCAGAGCAAGAGCCGCAGGGCATGCCGGGTGAGCGCACCCATACCGGAACCAAGCCGCGGTCGGAACTGAAGCGCCGACTGGAAGACGTCGAGGTCGAGCTGGAAGACCTGCAGGCCGAGCGGGGTGGCCTCACCCGCTGGCTGGACTTGTTTGCCAGCAGCTTGAACCATCTGGAAGACCAGGCCGCGCTTGCCTATGCGTCACAGCAGACGTACGACACCGACCCCCTCTTTGCTTTGCAAGGCTGGGCACCGCGGGCCGCCTTACCTCGCCTGGACGACTACGCACAGGCGAACCGCCTCGCCGTCGTGGTCGAGGAACCGAGTCCCGAGGATAAGCCACCGACGCTGTTCCACAACCCGGATCCGGTCGCAGGCGGAGAGGACCTTGTCTCCTTTTACATGACACCGGCGTACGCGGACTGGGATCCCTCCATGGTGGTCTTCTTCTCTTTTTCCGTCTTCTTTGCCATGATCCTGTCGGATGCAGGGTACGCGGCGTTGCTGGGGCTCATCCTCGCCGGTCTGTGGCGACGCATGGGCCAGTCGAACACGGGGCGGCGGCTCCGCACCCTGTTTACGGCCCTGGTCGCTGCGTCGGCCGCGTGGGGTGTACTGGTCGGAAGCTATTTTGGGATAGAGCCGCCAAAGGGCACCCTGCTGGCCAAGGTGAAGGTGCTCGATATCCGCGACTTCGACACCATGATGCTCCTGTCCATTCTGATTGGTGTCGCACATGTGGTCGTGGCCAATGGGACAAAGGCGTGGCGGGGTCGTGGGACCACACAGGCGATGGCGCCGCTGGGCTGGTGCATCATTTTAATGGGCGGCACCTCATTGTGGTTGGGGACCCAGGGTATCGGAGCAGGGGTGTTGGACACATCAGGTCCGTGGATCATGGCGCTCGGTGGCTTGATCATCCTGCTCTTCACGAGTGACAAGCCGACCTTGCCACGGCGCCTGTTAGGAGGCCTCCTCGGGATGACTCGGCTGACCAACGCCTTCGGCGATGTGCTGAGTTATCTCCGACTCTTTGCCCTCGGACTTGCCAGCGCCTCCCTGGCACTGGCCTTTAACGACCTGGCCACTCAGGCGGGCAGTGTCCGGGGTTTTGGCAAGCTGCTTGCCTTTCTCATTCTGATTGTGGGACACGGGATGAACTTGGTGCTCGCCATCATGAGTGGGGTGGTGCACGGACTCCGGCTGAACATGATCGAGTTCTTTAACTGGGGCCTCTCGTCGGAAGAGGGACACCCGTTTCGAGCGTTCACCAAGAAGGAGGTGACAACATGGACCCCATCATCATCACCCTAGGTTGGATTGGCATTTACAGCCCCATGGCCCTCGGTGCCATCGGTAGCATGATCGGGTGCGCTCGGGCCGGCCAGGCCGCTATTGGGGCACTGCTAGACACGGAGAGTGGCCATGGCAAATACATCGGCTTGTCGGCCATGCCGTCGTCACAGAGCATCTACGGGATCGTGGTCATGCTGACGCTGAACCGCCCGGTCACCGTGGAGAACGGACCTGGACTCTTTGGCATCGGCCTGTTGGCCGGCCTGGCCCTGATGATGAGTGCCATCTACCAAGGCAACTGCGTGGCCTCGACCATCAATGTCTCGAAGAGTAAGGCCGAGGTCTTCGGAATCTCGCTGGCTCCGGCAGCGGTGGTCGAGGGATTTGCGGTCTTCGCCTTCGTGTTCGCCCTGCTCCTCATTGGGGCGGTGCCCAAATGATGATACGGAAGGGGCAAACCGTTAGCCGGCGCAACGGAGCGCCGCGGTGCCCAAGGAGTAGGTGAATCATGACGGAACAGAGCAAAGCTACATCCGGTGTGCAGGATCTGATCGAGCGACTGCGAAACCAGGGCGTTGATGCCGGTCAGCGCGAAGCCCAACGCCTCGCTGACGAGGCCCACAAGCGTGCTGCGCAGACCGTTGCCGAGGCCAAGACGGAAGCTGACCAAATACGATCCAGGACCCGAGCAGAGACCGATGCGCAACGAGCGGACGCGTTCGCCGCCCTGCAATTGGCGGCCCGCGATACCGTGCTCAGCCTTCAAGCCGACATCAGAGCGAATTTCGCGGACCGGGTGAAGCGGCTTGTCTCCCTAGAGGTGCGCGACCCGGACTTTCTGAAACGGCTCATCCTGGAGGTTGCCAGGCACGCCACGCCAGATGATCTCGGCGCCCAGCCTGTGGAGATCCTGTTGCCTGCCGAGGCTGTGGGCATCGATGAGCTGCGGGCAAAGCCGGAGGAAGTCAAGGAAGGAAACCTCACCCACTTCACTCTCACGCTGACCAGTGAAATGCTGCGAGAGGGGATGGTGCTGAAACCCGGCGGGGACAAGGCTGCGGGAATCCGAGTGCGACTGGTGGGTAAAGATCACGAGATCGACCTGACCGAGGGAGCCATCGCGGATGTACTGCTCCGGCACCTCCTGCCCCGATTCCAGGCGCTGATCGAGGGCGTTGTCCAATAAGGGAAGTCACATGCGGCTGGGCCAAAGACAATACTACACGTTGGTGGCAAGCCTGCCGCACTTGCCACGCTTCGACCGGGCAAAGATGCTTCCGATCAGCATTGAACGATTAAATGCGCGCGGGAGCATACTCGAGTCCGAAGACGCCGCAGTCCTGGATCAAGCGTTGACCTACTTTGCGTATGAACGCCAACCGGTCGACCGCACGGACGCCCAGATTGTGACCTTCTATCACGACATCATGAGTAAGACGGATCAACCGACCCTGAAGGCGATTATTGACTTTGCCGTGACGCAGCGGACGATCATGGCGGCGTTGCGCCGGCGCCACCGCGGCCTGCCGTCACCCGCGCCGGGCGAGCCGTGGGGAGCCGGCCCATGGGTCCGCCATATCGAACGCAACTGGGGTGATGCGAACCTCAATCTCGCCGGGGTCTATCCGTGGATTCCTGAATGCCGGCAGCTGCTCGAGTCTGAGCAGCCGCTGACCCTGGAAAAGCGGCTGATGGGTCTGTTCTGGGATTACGTGGATCGCTTAGCGGAAGGCCAGTACTTTACCTTCGATGCCGTCCTGATCTATGTGTGCAAGTGGCAGCTCGTTAACCGATGGCTGTTGTATGACGGGCGAGCTGCGGCCGCGCGGTTCGAACAGTTGCTCACGGAGGTGGTCGGTGAACACAAGCGAATTTTCAGCTGACGTAAAGGCGGCGCCACGCGCGGGAGCGGGCTATGCCACGGTTGTCGCCGTGCGGGACAATTTGATCACGATCAAGACAGCGGAAAGCCACGTCATGAAGAACGAGGTCGCGTACGTGTGCGTCAACGACCGTCGCCTCAAAGCCGAAATCCTCCGCGTGCATGAGCATACGGCGGACATGCAGGTCTTCGAGGATACGCGGGGTGTGACGGTGGGTGACCGGATCGAGCTGACCGATGAGATGCTTTCGGTCACGCTCGGGCCCGGGCTGCTTGGCCAGGTCTTCGACGGGCTCCAGAATCCGCTGGAAGTACTCGCAAAGGAGCACGGCTTTTTCTTGCCGCGCGGGGTGAATGTCGATCCGCTCGACCGGACCAGGAAGTGGGCGTTTACCCCCTCGGTCACTACCGGCGCAACCCTGCGGGCTGGTGAGGTCGTGGGAACCGTGCAGGAAGGTCGCTTCGCCCACAAGATCATGGTGCCATTCAATGAACCCGGGCCGGTGACGGTGACCTGGATTCGAGGGGGCACGTTTCCCATCGACACGCCGGTGGCGCGTCTCGCAGGGACCGATGGACGCGAGCGTGACATCACCCTGACGCAGCGCTGGCCCGTGCGCCGCCCCATGCCCGAGGCCATGCTGCGGCAGCGGCGGGCTGAACGACTCTACCCGTCTGAGCCGCTCACCACCACGATCCGCCTGATCGACACATTTTACCCCGTCGCCCGCGGCGGCACGGCCTGCATCCCGGGGCCCTTCGGTGCCGGCAAGACCGTGCTGCAAAACTTGATCTCGCGCTATTCGAATGCCGACATCGTCATCGTCGTGGCGTGCGGCGAGCGGGCGGGGGAGGTGGTCGAGACGATCGCCGAATTCCCAGAGCTGCAGGATCCGCGCACCGGCGGGTCGCTCATGGACCGGACCATCATTATCTGTAACACCTCATCGATGCCTGTGGCCGCGCGTGAATCCTCGATCTACACCGGCATTACCCTCGGCGAGTACTACCGTCAGATGGGTGCCGATGTGCTGGTCATTGCCGACTCCACATCTCGGTGGGCCCAGGCACTCCGAGAGACCTCGGGTCGGATGGAGGAAATTCCGGGCGAAGAGGCGTTTCCTGCCTACCTCGATTCCTCCATCAAGGGCATCTACGAGCGCGCCGGCGTGATCCGCTGTCCCGACGGGTCGACCGGCAGCCTGACGATGATCGGCACGGTCTCGCCGGCCGGAGGAAATTTCGAGGAGCCGGTGACACAGGCGACGCTGGCGACCGTGAAGGCGTTTCTGGGGCTCTCCGCGGACCGCGCCTACAAGCGGTTTTATCCGGCCGTGGACCCGCTCATTTCGTGGTCGCGCTATCTGGAACAACTGAGTCCCTGGTACGAGTCTCAACTGGGGTCCGGCTGGACCACCGATGTGCAAAGGATGCAAGAGCTGCTCAAGCAGGGGAACGCGATCTACCAGATGATGCAGGTGACCGGCGAAGAGGGGATCACGCTGGAGGACT
>CBEVTG010000074.1:0-7343 GCA_965552745.1 uncultured bacterium | reverse complement strand
CCGCCAGGTCCGGCAGGATCTGCTGCACGGCGATCGGAGCCCAGGTTTCCGTGGGGATGATATTTTCCGCTGCCGAACGCGAGCGCCTGAGATCCGTGTGCGGCACGTCCGCCAGCCTCTGATCGTTCGTATAGGCGTGGACCGTGGTCATGAGCCCGCGCTCGATCCCGAAAGCCTCATTCAGGATCTTGACGATGGGCGCCAGGCAGTTGGCGGTGGCCGAACCGATGGACAGGATGCGGTCCTTTGCGTTCAGCTCGTGATCGTTGACTCCCATGACCACAACTCTATCGATCGAGTCCTGGGGCGGAACCGTGAGGATGACCCTGCTGGCGCCCGCCTCGAGGTGCTTTTCCAGCCAGGCCCGCGTGCGGTACATGGTGGTGGCTTCGATGACGATATCGACACCGAGATCCGCCCAGTTGACGTCGCCGGGCTCGCGTCGGTTGAGCACGCGGATCTGCCGGCCGCCCACGTACATGCTGTCGCCCTTGACGGAGACAGGTTCGTGGAAGCGGCCGTGGACCGTGTCAAATCGGAGCAGGTAGGCGACCGATCGTGGCTCCACGACGTCGACGATAGCCGCGACCTCAATATCCTTGCGGCCATGAACATTGCGGAAGAAATTTCGGCCGATGCGGCCGAAACCCATGATCCCGATGCGAGCCAGCACGGTATCCTTTTATCAGATTCGGAGCGCGTGGTAAAATGCCACTTTTCCTGACAGGGCTGAAACCTGATTCCCCCGGGAGGCTACTACGTGGACACCAAGCGCATCGGCATTCTGACCGGCGGAGGCGACTGTCCCGGCCTCAATGCCGTCATCCGGGCAGTGGTCATGCGTGCCGCCGCCGGAAACGCCGAGGTGGTCGGGCTTCGCCGTGGCTGGCGCGGACTCCTCGACCGCGACATTCTGCCCCTCGACACCGAGAGAGTACGCGCCATCCTGCCAATCGGGGGAACGATCCTCGGCACGTCCCGCACCAATCCCTCGAAGGAAAAAGACGGCATGGAGCGCAGCCGGAGTTCCTTCAAGGAAATAGGACTGTCTGTTTTGATCGCGGTCGGGGGAGAGGACACACTCAGCGTCGCCGCCAGGCTCTCGGATGAGGGCCTGCCGCTGATCGGCGTGCCCAAGACGATCGACAATGATCTTCAGGGAACCGACGTAACGTTCGGCTTCGACACCTCAGTGCAGATCGCCTCTGACGCCCTCGATCGCCTGCACACCACCGCCTCCTCCCACGAACGCACGCTGGTAGTCGAGATTATGGGCCGGCACGCGGGCTGGATCACCCTCATGGCCGGCCTGTCCGGAAGCGCGGACGTCATTCTGATCCCGGAACAGCCCGTCGACATCGAATCGGTCGCCCAACGCATCAAGCGCAAGTACGAGGGCGGGCCGCGGTACGCTATCGTCACCGTTTCGGAAGGCGTCAAGCTGCCCGGCGGGGAAGTCAAGAACACCAAGAATCTCGACGCATTCGGCCATGTTCGGCTGGGTGGTGTGGGCGAGCAGCTGGCGGCTGAGCTCGGCAAACGCACGGGGTTTGAGACCCGCTCGGTCACCCTGGGCCACCTGCAGCGCGGTGGCACACCGACAGCATTCGATCGCATCCTCGGAACCCGCTTCGGCGTGCACGCTTGCGAGCTGGCGCTCGAGGGGCGCACGGGCCTTATGGTAGCGCTGCGGGGAACACAGATCGTCCCCATCCCGATCCAGGAGGCGGTGGCTTCGTTAAAAACCGTGGATGACGACCTCTACAAGCTGGCGGCGACCTTCTTCAGCTGAACTCTCAACGCACGCCCGCGGGCGTCCAGCCCCGGCGCTCTTCAGCCCCGCTCTGTGCAGGCCCGGCAGACCAGCAGGGCCAGAACTTTCGTAGCGGTGATGAGATCCTCGATCGGCAGGCGTTCATCGAAGGCGTGCGCCAGGCGCACATCGCCCGGTCCGTACACCACCGTCGGCACCCCAGCATAGCGCGTGAACAAACGCAGATCGCAACCGTACGGGACCCCCTGCAGTTTCGTGTCACTGCCGGTGATGGTGCGGTGGGCGTTGGCAAGCTGCTCCAGGATCGGCGCCTCCAGAGCGGTCTCTCCCGGCTCGAACTGCCCGCCGATCCACTCCACGGCCGCGGGATGTTCGCGCAGCCATTCGTCCTGCTCACAGGCCTTCCGTACCGCCCCTTCGAACTGCTGGCGCGCTTCGGCACAGCTCTCTCCCGGGAAGACACCGAAGCGCCCCTCGGCGATCGCCTCTTCCGGAACGGTCGATCCCCAGTTGCCAGCGCTGAGCTTGCCGATGCTGATCGGGGCGGCGAGCTGCGAGCTGTCGTACAGGGGGTGGCGGAAGGTACGATGGCGTTCCTCTTCCAGCTTCCGCAACGCCTCCCAGATCGGCCACGCTTTCTCGATAGCACTCACACCAGCCTGCCGGGTTGCGCCATGTGTCGGCAGGCCCTGCACCCGGCACCGGAAGTCGAGCGCCCCCGAGTGCACCGGGCTCATCGCCAGACGGCTGGGTTCGATGATGACGGCGGCATCAGCTCGGTAGCCGCGCAGGATGGCCGACAGGGAACCGATCCCGCCCGTCTCCTCGCCCGTCACGCTCTGGATCAGGATCGGGCGCCGCGGAGACACCCGGAGCTTCTGGGCGGCCCGCACGGCGATGCTCGCCGCCGCCAGGCCTCCTTTCATGTCACAGGAGCCCCTGCCGTGGAGGAATCCGTCCTCGACATTGCCTCCGAACGGATCGCGCTCCCAACGCCGGCGATCACCGGCCGGCACCACGTCGATGTGCCCGTTCAGAATGAGTGCCGCGGGGCAACCGGGCGCACCCTCGCCCCACTGGCCCACCAGGATCGGCCTCTCCACGGGAAGCCCATCATCGCAGTACGCGGGGTGGCGCGTCACTTCCTGCCGTTCGGGAACCCACCGATCCACACCGAGCCCCCAGTCGCGCCAGCGTGCATCCAGAAACGCCTGCGCGACAGACTCGTCGCCTGTGACACTGGAGCGGCGCACCAGCTCCTGCGCCAGGTCGAGCAGCTCATCACGCAGCGACTCGACGCAGCCTTCTATGTCGGATGGTTTCACCGTGGCCGGCGAACCCAGTAGAGCAGAGCGCCGCTACCAACAAACAGGGCACAACCACCAACCGCTTTGACCAGGAAGAGCGACTCCTCATCGACCACCTGGGAAGGAAAGAGCGCGAAGCCCATCGCAGTGAGCGTGGTGATCAGGCCCAGGGCTGGGACGACCCAGGCGGCAACTCTCCCCCCGGGGATGAGGATACTGATGCTGCCAGGCGATACTGGATCCTTGCACCTAAGCACGGGAAGTGCCGCGAACATGTACAGAAACGGGATGAAGTAGACCACCAGCGTTCCCGTGACCAGGATCTTGTAAGCCTCCTCGACACCGCCGGCTCCCACCATCGACCAGATCAGGAAGAGGCTCGACAGCACACCTTGAACGAGGAGCGACACGTGCGGGGTTCCCCAGCGGGGATGGATGCGGCCCATTGCCGCCGGCAGATACCGGTCGATGCCGGCTACGTAAGGAATGCGCGCCGCACCAGTGAACCAGGCCCCGACCCCACCGAGCGCCGCCACCGCAATCAGCAGGCCAGCAACGTTTGAAAGCCCGACCAGTCCCAGGCGCGCTCCGATCGATTCGATGCCCTGCACGACACCGCTGATGATGTTCACCTCGGACGGCGGCAGGGCCACCAGCAGAGCGAGCGTGCCAAGAACGTAAACGAAGGTGATCATCCCCCCGCTGATGAACACAGCACGCGGCAGGGTGCGCTGCGGCGAGCGGATCTCCCCCGCCATCAGGGGCGCCAGCTCCAGTCCCGCAAAGGCAAAGCATAACGTCGCCCAGAAGGAGGCGGTGCCCCGGTTAAACACGGGGACGAAATCCACGCGTTCCATCGGAACTGCGCTACCAAAACGCAGGAAGACCCAGACGCCCAGCACCACCAGGACCAGGCCCGGAACCCAGTTGCCGATCGCGCCCACGTTCTGAAGCCACTTGCCGATCTTGAGGCCGACCAGGTTGAGCCCGAGCGCGATCCACAGCGCAGCCAGCGAGAAGCATCCCACGAACCAGGGATTGTCACCCAGCCAAATGGTCGACTCCCCGCCGACGAATGCGGCGCTGCCCGCCGCGAAGATCAGCAGCGACGGAAAGTAGATGAGGTTGCTCGTCCAGTAGCACCAACCGGCCACAAACCCATGGAAACCACCGAAGGCACGCTGCGTCCAACGGTATATACCGCCTTCCTCCGGGTAGCGGGAAGAAAGTTCAATGACCGTCAGGCCCTGGGGAACAAAAAAGAACAGGAAGGCAAGGGCCCAGACAACGAGGGAGGGGGGACCGGACGCGGCGGCCGTCGACAACCAGCGCAGGCCCAGGATGGCCGCGACGTTGAAAAGCACCACGTCGAGGAGGCCGAGTTCCCGCCGTAGCCCGCTGCCCGAACTCTGTGAATCTGACATGTGGCGCGAGCCTAGATCCCCCGCCGGGGCCCTGTCAACGACTCCCCGCCAACCCGGTCGGAGCACCTCAAATCAGTTGGCCGGGGCCCTGTCGGCCCCGGCCAGATGCTCTAACGCGGTTCAGTGAATCGAGCGAACTTCGATTTCGGCCGTAGCCGAGGGATGCACCCCGCCGGTCTCGAGCGTGTCCAGGTTTACCTCAACGGCGTAACGGCCATCCGGGAGCGGGTTGCCGTCCGGCGTCATCAGCCTGAAACCTACCGGGATCACCAGGACGTCTTCCACCAGATCGAAATCGAACACGTTGTCGCACTCGCAGCAGCCCCCATCGTTGCCACTCGCCCGCAGAACCTCGTTCCCCGCGGTATCCCGCACGCGGACTGAGACGCTCTTGCAACCGCTGAAGGTGAAGGAGATTGGAATCGGGGTTTCGTTGCGCACGGCGAATGCACCGCGCACGATAGGGAGGGTGTCGGGTGACCAAATCGGCATCAGGTTGTTGACGTAGACCGGCTGGTCAATGGCCAGGGTGCTGGAGTACGGAAGCCGCGGCATATCGCGCCCCCCGACTTCGGCGCGCACGAGATCGCTCACGACCGGCCCCGCAAACGAATTCTCGACCCGCCGTACCAGGCCCACTCCCGGAGCAAACCATTCCTCCAGGATGCCCGCGTCGGCACAGGGCGGCTGAAAGCGGACATGGACCACGTTGGCGAACGAGCCGGCCGGGACCTCGAGACGCTCGCTGCGGCTGACGATTGCCAGGCGGGAGCCGTTCACGCAATCCCCGGGGGATCCTGCGTTGTCGACCGGCTCCAGCTCCAACCGCCAGCTCGTGCCGACCGGAGCCCCGAGCAGATACCACAGATGATCGGTATTCGATCCGGGGTTGAACTCGCTGACATTGTCGCGCAGGCCGCGACGCACGAGACGGGCAGTCTCGCCGAAATAACCGTTCAGCACGAAATAGCGATGGCCGTTCGGCGCCTTCCTGAAGTCAGGAACCACAACCTTCCAGCCGTCCACTCCGGCCGGCCCCCGCCTCGAGTAGACCCAGTGGTTGCCCACCGCAAGCGGATAGTAGCTCTCGCGTGTCGCGTCGAACGCTGTGCGCGTGCGGGTCTGCGCGGGTAACTCTCCGACAGCGGCCATCAGCGCTGCCGCCAGACCCCCGGCCAGGATCAGGGCTCGTCTTAAACGCATGGACTGTCCTCCTCTCCGATACCGGGCTGTCGGCCCGGGCGCAAAAGGAACATCCTGAGCGTCCGGGGACAGCCGCCTTTGTCCGGAAGCCTCATTGAATCGGCCTCCACTCCCGGTAAGAGTCCTGAGCGTTCTGAAAGGTTGAATACTGCCACGATTATGGCACGAACCGGCGGACAGAGCCGTGGAACTTTCTGCAGCTACGGTTCGCGCTGTAGCCCTTGACAGCGGGGGTGGTCGCACGAATAGAATCGGTTTCTTACGGACGCAGGCAATGCTCACTCGCGTGAAGAACTCACACTGGCCGCCCTCCACCAAGGAGGTTCTGACGACTTTCGAGGCCGCAGCCCTGTGCCACGTCAACCCGCTGTCGGTCCGCAACTGGATTGATCAGGGCAAGCTATCGGCTTACCGCACACCGGGCGGCCACCGGCGAATCCTGAGGGAAGATCTGGAGAGATTTCTTCGCGAGCAGGGCATCCCGCTCGATGTTAATGCCGCACCCAGGATCCTGATCGTAGACGATGAAGAGGCAATCGTGCGCCTGGTGGAACGCTCCGTGCTCGAGGCGCTGCCCACCGCCGAGGTCGGGAACGCCGGCAACGGCTTCGATGCGGGTCAGAAAATCCATACCTTCAAGCCGGATTTGATGGTGCTCGATCTGAAGATGCCCGGGCTCGACGGGTTCCAGGTCTGCTCGGACCTGAAGTCGAACGACCGGACGCGGCACATACAGGTCGTCGCCATCACGGGGTATCACACCCAGGAGAACGTTGACCGCATCCTGGCTTGCGGCGCATCCCACTGCTTGAAGAAACCAATCGATTTCGACTCTTTCCGGGACCTGCTCCAGACCCTACTCGGAGCCCGGGCCGAACTAAGCTCCCTGACCCTCTAAACTCGCGGCCGGCGCTCCCGGATCGGCCGCGATCTTGTTCCGCCAAAGCCTACGCGCCAATTCCCCCGCACGGTTTTTGACTGGGGACTCGGTCCTGTGCTAGCGTCCGTTCTGGCTCAATTTTCACCAGCTTGAGAGGAGACCGCCCCACGGGCTAGACGACGGATTCCACAATCCAGCGCCAATCGCATGGGTACCGCGAACTCTGGTCGAAGAGGGAAGACGGTTAGACTCCGTCACGGCCCCACGCCACTGTAAGCGAGGACAACGCCCGCCAGGAAACCACTGGGAAACCCCGGGAAGGGGGCGGGCCGCGGATGAATCGCGAGTCAGGAGACCTGCCTGTGTGATACCGGAATGAAACCCTCGAGGGGAGGGTCGATCTCCGTTATCCCACTGACCTCAGTTCCAGGATCTTCCAGGACTGAGGTTTTTTCATGCCTGCCTCCCCCGACACCCGCGGGGATCTCTGGTTTTTTCAGCCATGCGCCGGCGCACCGCCCCCGGTGCCAGGAGCATGGACCCCAAAACTATTTCACCCGATTCAGGTCACCGCTGGATCCGCCGCGCTGTCAAGCGCGTCGCAGCCTGGGCCACCGCCTGCATATTCGTGTCGATTCCAACGGCAGGCCCGGCCGTCGCCGCGGCCCGCGTTGACTGCTTTGCGGATCGCGTCGCCGTGTTCGATCCGGCCTTCGAGGATCCGGCCCTCGGATTCGGGGCGGGGGGCATGCCGG
>CBEVTG010000073.1:0-7470 GCA_965552745.1 uncultured bacterium | reverse complement strand
GATCACGAGTATTTCCACGCCCGCCATCTCGGGCATGGAGTTGATGCACCCGCCGTTGATTTCGGAGATGAGGCCGCCAACCGGCATTATTATGAGGCACTGGCCTGGGGATACAACCTGGAACGGATTGAGCAGGATCGTTATCCGGGATTGAGCTCGGCCAGGGTTCGCACTACCCGTGAGACCTACCGCCGTCACCGAACAGCATTTGAGACCTGGTTGCGGCGTCACCACGAAGATGCCTGGTCCCACTACGGCCGCTTTTTCAGGCCATCGACCGTGGACGGAGATTCTTGAGCCTCATTTGAGAAGGCTCGCAACGGTCTGGCTGGCCTGGCGCCCATCCACCTTGCCCGCATGGCGCTCGAGGAGCGCCTTCATGACCTTCCCCATATCCTTCTTGGTTTCGGCCTTCAGCTCCTGGATGATGTTGAGCGCAGCCTGTTTCAGTTCCTGATCACTCAACTGCTGGGGGAGATAGTCCTCCAGCACCGCGATCTGCTCTTTTTCACGAGCCACCAGATCGGTGCGCCCTCCTCGCTCAAACTGCTCCACTGAGTCACGCCGGGTCTTGATCCCGCGCTGGACGAGTACCAGCACATCCTTGGACACAAGCTCTTTGCCCCGCGATATCTCCTCGTTCTTTATCTGCGACAGAAGCAGGCGCAGAGTTGCAAGACGTTCTGTCTGGCGAGCTTTGAGTGCCGCTTTGAGATCCTTCTGGAGGCGTTCCTTCATGCGGGTGATGAAACTGGAGCTTCGTGGTACTGGCTGGCGATGCGCCGACCTTCGTCCTCATTTACGAACAGCAGGAGTATAAGTCCGGTGATGAAGAAAAACAACACTGACAACAACGCGAGGCGGGAGCTTCCCGTCCAGTCGGAGACAAAACCGAACAGCGGCGGGCCAAGAATGCCTGAGGCTTTGGTGCAGAACGCGAACAGACCGAAGAATTCGGCGCGTTTTGTTTCCGGCACCAGATGCGCCAGCAGGGCCCGGCTGCACGCCTGTGTGGAACCGAGGCCCAGACCACCGAGGAGCGCGATCACCACGAAAATCGAGCGCGATTCAGTGACTGCCATGCCCACCAGAATGCCAATCCACAGAATCAACGTCACAAGGATGGCCGTTCGCGTACCGACCCGATCGGCCCAGGCACCTGAGGCCAGGGCGCCGACGGCCGCTGTGAATTGAGAAAATATAAACACTGTGATGATTTCCCGCATGCTGAAACCGAGCGTTGTGCTCATGTAAATGGAAGTAAATGCGATGACGACGCTCAGTCCGTTGTCGTAGACAAAATAGGCAACCAGGAAGCGAAAAACCTGCCGGAACTGCCGAGCCTCCCGCAGGGTTCGCAGCAGACGTTCCAGTGTCCCAGCCCTGGAGAGTGCCCGCCCCCGCCGGTCGCGTAGCAACAGCAGTGCGGGGGATGTAAACAGCAGATACTGCACGGCTACAGCCACAAACACGAGCCGGTACGCGAGTACACTGCCGTCCGCGGTGGGTCCGCCACCCAGGAGAGACACCGCCACCAGTAGGGAGAGCAAGCCGCCAAAATAGCCCACACCCCACGCCAGGCCGGATACAAACCCAATACGGTGCGGTTCCGCCACATCCGGAAGAAAAGTATTGTAGAAAGCTTCGCCGCCCGCATACCCGACGTGGCCAATTACGAAAAGCAGAATGCCGAGGAAGAGGTTCCCGGGGCCGACCCAGGCCAGCGCGGCCGTCGCCGCCACCGACAATAGGGTAAAGCCGATCAGGTACGTGTGCCGCGAGCCATATTGATCGGCGCGGGCGCCCAGCACGGGCGCAACGATAGCCACCAGTCCCATCGCCAGCGCTACCGATAACCCCCAGAGGAGATCGGGGGCCGGATGGCTGGCGGCTACCCGGGTGCGAAAGTAAACACTGTAGACAACCGTGACGATGATGGTGGTGAAGGCCGAGTTGCCGACATCGTAGAGGCAATAGGCCAGGAGGCGGGAGCGAGGTGAAGGGCCCGCGCCACGGGTCAACGATCGCCACCCCACTTGAGCTTGCGCCGCAGAACCTCGAAAAAGCCGCTACTGCCCTCCGGCTGCACGAGGTGCAGCCAGCCCGGGGTCCTGCGAACAGTCAGCACATCGCCTCCGTGCAGAGGAATGCCGACCTGGCCATCCAGTGTCAGGTAAACATCCTCATCGGGCGTCTCGAGGCGAACTTCGACACGCGATGTCTCGGGCAGCACCAGAGGCCGGTTGGTCAGGGTGTGGGGGCAGATCGGCGTGATGACTATTGCCTGGAGGTTAGGGTATACGATGGGGCCTCCGGCCGACATGGAGTAGGCTGTAGAGCCGGTCGGTGTGGAAAGGATCAGTCCATCGGCTTTGTAGGTCGTGATGGCCTGTCCGTCAACACGAATCTTCAAGTCGATGATACGGGCGAGTGCGCTCTTGTTGATGACGATGTCGTTGAGCAGTGACAATTCCTGGAGCCGCCGGCCCCTGCGGCTCAGACGAGCGGTAAGCATCATGCGCCGGTCGATCGTGTAGTGGCCGTTGAAGACGGCATCGAGGCGCCTGCGCTGTTGTGACAGGGGCACCGCAGTGAGGAATCCCAGGCTGCCGAGGTTGATTCCCAGCAGGAAAGTGCGGCGGCCCGCCGCCACCCGGGCCATGCTGAGCAGGGTGCCGTCGCCGCCGATCACCACGACGAGATCCGCCCGACGAACCAGATCCTCGCGACTCATCCCGGGTTTCTTCGACCTGATGAAGCGTGCGGTGTGTTCCTCGAGAATGCAGGTCTGAGCGCGGCGCGAGTCGATCCAGCGCGCGAGGCGACGCACGACTCCACTCGCGCCCGTTCCATGTGTCTTGGCTACCAGGCCTATCTTCTTAAAGATTTTCTTTCTCTTTGTTGCCATAAACTGCCTCATGGGTGAGTCGATCCGTGTCAAACCCTGCTCCGCCAGGGCGAGCGGGTTCGAGGCGCACGAAAAATTCGCGGTTCCCCTCAGCCCCGCGCAAGGATGATTCCACCACTGCGGTGACATCCCGACCCAGGTCGGCGGCCACCCTGCAGACACGCCGCAACGTTTCCTCCTGCACGGCGGGATCCCGGACGATTCCGCCGCGCCCCACGCGCCCGCGACCCGCCTCGAATTGCGGTTTCACCAAGGCCACGATTGGAGCCCCAGGCGCAGCGGCGCAGAGCGCCGGCAGGACCTTCTCCAGAGAGATGAACGACAAATCCGCCACCACCAGCGATGGCGGTCCCGGAAGTTGATCCGGCTCCAGAAAACGCACGTTGATGCCGGTTCGAAACGTAACCCGTTCATGGTCTCGAAGGGAAGAATCCAGCTGCCCCCGCCCCACATCGACCGCTACAACGTACGCGGCGCCGCGCTGAAGGAGGCAGTCGGTAAAGCCGCCGGTAGCGGCGCCGATGTCCCAAGCCAGTGCGCCCTCAGGGTCGATCCCCAGATGGTCCAGGGCACCGTCGAGCTTGTTTCCGCCGCGGCCCACGAAGCGCCGCCGCCGCGAGCGCAGACTCAGGATGGTGTCGGCGGGAAGTTGCTCGCCCGGTTTTTCGATCCTTATTTCGAGTCGCCAGATCTCTCCAGCCAGAATGAGAGCCTGCGCTTTCTGGCGTGATTCCGCCAATCCCTGCTCGACGACGAGGAGATCGGCACGGCGGCGCACTGGCTGCGGGCCGCCGATCTTTGCGGATCGTCTAGCGGCTGCGCTCAACAACATCGTCCGTGATGCTCCTCAGAATGTCTCCATCCTGCCCCAGGCAGCCTATCTCACGCTTGGCTCCTTCGGCCAGATCCAATGCCTTACGGCGTGAGGATTCCGTCCCAAAGACTCCCGGGTAGGTGAGCTTGCCGGCACGATCGTCCTTGCGCAGAGACTTCCCCACGATTGACTCGGCGCCCTCCAGATCCAGAAGATCATCAACGATCTGAAATGCGAGACCAAGCTGTTGACCGAACCGTTGAAGGAGAGCAACCTGGTCATCGTTTCCTCCGCCGAGCAGTGCTCCGATGCGCATGCAGGCCCCCATTAAGGCGGCTGTCTTGCGACGATGAATTGATTCCACATGGGTGCGATCTTGCTGTTGACGGGTCGTGTCCAGATCGTCCACCTGGCCTCCGACCATCCCCGAGGAGCCCGCCGCACGCGCGAGAGCGCTGGCAGCCTGCAGGCGCCGGCCAGGATCTCCTTCAGAAGACGAGACCAGGATGTCAAAGGCGCAGGTCAGCAGGGCGTCTCCTGCCAGGATGGCCAGTGCCTCACCAAAGACCTTGTGGAGGGTCGGCCGGCCGCGTCGCAGGTCGTCATCATCCATGGCCGGAAGATCATCGTGCACCAGCGAGTAGGTATGGATCAGTTCGACCGCACAGGCTCCCGGCAGAGCCGGCTCGATCTGGCCGCCGACGGCCGTCGCTGCGGCCAGTGTGAGAACCGGGCGCAGGCGTTTGCCGCCGGGGAAGACGGCGTAGCACATCGCCTCGTGAAGCTTTTGCGGAGGGGTTTTTTCGGAGGGAAGACAGTGTTTCAGCCGCTCCTCGATCTGGCGTCGCCAGTCGTCGAGGCGACCGCAAATCTCGGTGCGGACAGCCATGACTTGGCGGCTACTCTTCTCCCGTGTCGAAGGCGAAGGGAGTCTGCTTCAGGGTGCCGTTACGAGCCCGCTCCAGTACTTCAATGCGGCGCTCGGCCGCTTCCAGCTTCTGGCTGCAGGTTTGCGAGAGTCGCACGCCGTCTTCGTAAAGCTTCAACGAGTCCTCGAGCGGCAGGTCTCCCGCCTCGAGCTTCTCTACTGTTTTTTCGAGCCGGGAGAGCGCCTCCTCGAACGGCACCTGTTCGGCCACGGGTTCTGCAGGTTGTCTGGTGCGCTTCTTCATGTGATCCTCATCCTAACATCTCTTGCACTGTGGAGGGTGAGTCGCCTGCACCTCGCAGTCAATGCCTCCGGCCGCAAGGCGCACCTGGACCGGGTCTCCGGCAGTGACCTGATCCCAGGCCAGCACCAGGGAGCCGCTACGTGGATCCAGGCACAACGCGTAGCCCCGCTCCAGCACACTCAGGGGGGATAGTGATTCGAGGGTCCGCCGGGCCTCGGAGTGGCGTGTCCGGCTGCCTTCCAGGCTCCATCGTCCCGCGGTGCGCAGTCGGCGATCCAGATCTCCCACGACTGCGGTCTGCCGGTGCAAGCGCTCGCGGCGAAGAGAGGGCTGCAGGAGGCTGACCGCCTTGCTCCAGCGCGCGCGGACAGTATCAAGGCACCGGCGTAGCGCCAGGCCGGCACGCTGCTGGAGATCATCGACACGCTGGGCGCTGCGTTGCGCACGCTCGCGAAGCCGTTTGGGATCGGATGCAGCCACAAGCCGATCGAGGCGGCTGCGGGCCGCTGCAGCGCGCAGCCGAAACGCCTGCAACAGGCGGCGGTACAATCCGTTCACTCGTTCCAGCATCTCCTTCCGGCTCGCCACCACCATCTCGGCGGCAGCCGACGGGGTCGGAGCACGCACGTCTGCCACCCAGTCACTGATGGTGACGTCTATCTCGTGGCCAACGGCGGAGATCACAGGTATGCGGCTGCCAACGATGGCCCGGGCGACCATCTCTTCATTGAAGGCCCACAGATCCTCGATGGATCCTCCTCCACGTCCCACAATCATGACATCGATGTCATCCAGTTCGTTGAGCGTCTGGATCGCCAGGACAACTTCCCGGGCGGCGCCTTCACCCTGCACACGGGCCGGCGCGAGCAGAACATTGACACCCGCGTGCCGGCGCTCGAGCACCCGCAGAATGTCACGAATCGCTGCTCCGGTCGGGGAGGTCACGACCCCGACTCGCCGGGGGAGAACCGGAATGGGTCGTTTGCGCTCGGCTTCGAACAGGCCTTCGGCCGAAAGTTTCTGTTTGAGCTGCTCGAATGCGAGATGAAGCGCGCCACGGCCGCGGGGTTCCATCCACTGGACATTAACCTGGTAAATGCCCCGAGCTTCGTAAAGGCTCACGCGGCCGTTGACGAGGACCTGAAGGCCGTTCTCCGGTTTGAACTTCAGCATCGCGTTCTGGGAACGGAACATGACTCCCGAGATCTCCGCCTGGGCGTCCTTGAGGGAGAAGTACAGGTGACCGGAGCCCGGCTGCCGGATATTCGAGATCTCGCCCTCCAGCCAGATATCCGCGAGTGAATCCTCGAGCAGCGTGCGGCTGACGTGATTGATCTCCGATATAGTGAAGATCTTCCGTGCCGATTCGGAGAGCGGAAGGTTCAAAGATTTTCCTCCGGGGCGCTCAGGCGGGTAATCGAGCGGGAGTGGCCGGTGTCCTCGTCGATATCGATGAGGACAGCTTTGAGCCGCACGTTGCCGGCTGCCGTGTTGAATCTAACAGGTCGCTGGGTCAGAAAGCGCCTCATGGCCAGCGTCCGATCTATGCCGATGATACCGTCGTGCGAACCTGTCATGCCCACGTCAGTGATGCAGGCGGTACCGCCCGGGAGCACGCGCTCGTCTGCCGTTTGAACGTGGGTGTGGGTTCCGACCACAGCAGCAACCCGGCCATCAAGATGCCATCCCATGGCAATCTTTTCGCTGGTGGCCTCGGCATGGAAATCGACCAGCACGATCCGGGTCTGCTCGTGCAGCTTTTTGACCGCGTCATCGGCGGTCCCGAAGGGACAAAGGAGGGGAGGCATGAACACTCGCCCCATGAGGTTCAGAATCCCAACGCGAATGCCGGCGGCCGTCTCCCCGATCCAGGTGCCAGATCCAGGCACTGGGGGGGGGTAATTGAGCGGCCGGAGGAGACGGGGCTCCTCGTCGAGGAAAGGGATGATCTCCTTGCGATCCCAGATGTGGTTACCTGATGTGAGGCAGTGGACACCGAGCGCGAGGGTTTCGCGCGCGATTTCGGGCGTGACACCGAATCCGCCAGCGGCATTCTCGATGTTGGCGACAATGAGGTCGGCTTTATGCTGATCCACCAGACGGTCGAGCTCACTTCGTAGCACCTGCCGGCCGGGGCTACCAACCAGATCTCCGATGAAGAGGATGCGCACCGGGAGTCCCTCTCACATCGCGTAGCTCACCGAGCGGGTTTCACGAACGACACTGACCTTGATCTGGCCCGGGTAGTTCAGCTCGTGCTCGATGCGCGAGGCAATGTCACGGGAAAGCCACACGGCCTGCTCGTCCGTGACCTTCTCGGTATCGACAATGATCCTCATCTCCCGTCCGGCTTTCACGGCGAACGCCTCTCGGACACCTGAAAACGAGCGTGCGATTTGTTCGAGGTTGGCCAGGCGTTCGATGTAGGTTTCGAGATTGTCCTTACGGGCTCCGGGGCGCGCGACGGCGATTCGCTCAGCGCACTGCAGTATAACCGCCTCCACGGTCTTGGGGGCGACATCGCGGTGAAGAGCCTGGATGGCGTGAACGACTCCCTCGTTCTCATCGTAGCGCTG
>CBEVTG010000072.1:0-7490 GCA_965552745.1 uncultured bacterium | reverse complement strand
ACATGAGACAGCGGCGCATACACGAGGGGACCGCAGCCTACGTCGAATCCCCGCCACACGCACCTTTTCTCTACCTTCGGCGGATTGCGGTGATCGAACTCGACGTGGTTGGTCACGTAGAGATCGAGGTTTCCATCCCGATCATAGTCGAGCCAGACACCACCGCTCGACCAGCGGTCATCCGCGACGCCCGCTTTCTCGGCCATATCGGTGAATGTGCCGTCGCCGTTGTTCCGGTAAAGCGCATTGATGCCGAAGTTAGTGACATAGAGATCCTGATCCCCGTCATTGTCATAGTCCGCGGCTGCCGCTCCGGCCCCCCATCGGCTCTCCCGCAGTCCGCTCTTGCGGGTGACATCGGTAAACGTGCCGTCACCGTTGTTGCGGTACAGCGCGTTGGACGGAGCATCGGGTTTGCCAATCTGGTCGTAAGTCAGGCCGTTCACCAGGTAGAGATCCAAGTCACCGTCTCCGTCACTGTCGAAGAAGGCAGCTCCGGTGCCCGGTCGTTCCACGATGTAGCGTTTGCGGGGGCTGCCGAACGTCACGACGAGGTCCAGACCCGCCGCCTCGCCGACCTCGGTGAATCGCACGCCGTTGAGGTGGCTCTCGGGAGCCGTCGGAGCGGGAAGGGAGCGCGGCACGTTCGAATCCTGTGCCGGAGCGGCAAGTGAGACACAGGCCAGGATGGCTGGCAGGACGCAGGCGCGCCTCAAAGCTCGTCCTCGGGTATTGCCGTGCGCACGCCCCCCTCGAACATCTC
The DNA here is from genome assembly GCA_965552745.1 of uncultured bacterium. Classification (GTDB taxonomy): domain Bacteria; phylum Acidobacteriota; class Polarisedimenticolia; order JAPUKU01; family JAPUKU01; genus JAPUKU01. The sequence goes on along the minus strand of CBEVTG010000072.1, from coordinate 6,727 downwards.
CGTCGGCTCCTTGGCCTTCAGCTCCCTGAAGCGGTCCAGCGATTCCTGTCCACGCTTCTTGTCTCCCAGCCTCAGGTAGGCGAGGCCGAGGTTGTAGAGCACATGGTCCAGCCCCGGCTGGAGCTCGAGCGCGCGCTCGAAAAGGCGCACCGCTTCCTCATGGTCGCCTTCCTGCAGGCGCAGCTTGCCGAGCTTGTACTGGGCGTAGCCGTTGTCGGGATCGATCGCCAGGGATCGCTCCAACAGCGAGACCGCCATCTCTGTTTCGCCGCGCTTGGCGTGGATCACGCCCATGCCGTAATAGGCGATGGCGTCCTGCGGGTCGATCGCCAGGACGCTCCGATAGATCTCGTATGCCTTCGCGTTCCACCCCTTGAGGCGGTAGCAGGCGCCGAGGTAATCGAGGGCACGGTGGTTCCGCGGGTTGAATTTGATGACCGCTTCGAATCCCGCCGTGGCATCCGGGTACTCGCGCGTATCGAACAGGCCCACCGCGGCCTCGTAGGCCATTTTCTCGCTGGGAGCGCCCAGTGCGATCACCTGCGAGAAGTGAGGCACCGCCTCGCGCGGTCGGCCCAGCTCCCCGAGAACCACCGCTGCCTGGAGGTGGTACTGGACCGAATCGGGCGCCATCTCGAGCGCGCGTCTGACCGCTTCCAAAGCCAGGGTCAACCGGTCCTGCTCCGAGTACAGATGGCTGAGTGCATAGTGCAGCGGCGCGTAGTCGGGCCGTAGCTCGAGACCTTTCTCGAGGTACTTCTCCGCCTCCGCGAGCCGATGCTGTGTGAGCAGGAGCTGGCCGAGATAGAAATTACCCCGTGGATCTTCGGGGTTGCTCTCCACGGCTTCGCGCAGCAGTGGCTCGGCTGCGCGCGCATCCCCCTGGCGGAATAGTGCAATGCCGCGTCTCAGTGCCTCGTCTTCCGCCGCGCGGCTGTGAAGCGAAGCGCCGGAGGTGACGAGGAAGCAGAGCACCAGGCCAGGCGCCAGCAGCCTGCGGTGCGGGCATCTCAGGGCAGGCCGGGCTGGAACACTGCGCCCGGCGGGAAGCGGGCTTGATCGCGCTCTCATAGGGAGTTCCGGCCAGTATAGTCCATCGCCCGCGGGCGGGCAGGCGCTCCGCGCCGGCTCAACTTTCCCCGGGCTGTCCCCCGAGCTGCCGGATGCGTGCGCGAATTGCCTCCAGGCGCCGCTCATCGCCGCCCCAGTTTGCTTCCGCCCTCAGATAGAGCTGCACCGCGCCGCCCGGATTGCCGCTCACTTCGAGCAGCCGGCCGAGGTTGTAGAGACCCAGATAGTCCTCCGGGTTCCGGGACACGAATTGATCCAGGACCTGGATGGCTTCTTCGATCTTTCCCGCGCCGACGAGCAGGCCGCCGAGCTGACCGTGCCACTCGGGCCGGTGCGGCGCCAGGCTGCAGGCAATGCGCAGCGCTTCGATCCCCTCCGGCTGCCGGCCGAGCTTGAGAAGCGTACGGGCGCGCCGGTACTCCAGATCTGCGACCGGCGGCATGTCAGCGCGTGCCGCGTCGTACATGGCCAGCGCTTCCTGGAGACGACCGCGGGCGAACAGCACGTTGCCGAGGAAGGCGCGTGTCTTGGGAACTTCCGGAATAACTTCGAGTGCTTCGAGCAGTCGCTCCTCGGCGCGCTCCAGATTGCCCAGATCGAACCACAGGGCGGCCTCGTCATGGCGGAACGTGAGGTTGAGTGGGTCGAGCCGCGACGCCTCCGCGAACTCCAGTGCGGCCTCCTCGAGCCGTCCGAGTGTCTCCAGGGACTGCGCCAGGTAATAGTGCGCCTGCACGTTTCCGGGGTCGCTCAGGGTCACCTGCCGAAAAGTGCCCGCGGCCGCGTCGTGCCGGCCCGCGTGGAACTCTCTCAAGCCGGAGTCGATGGCTTTGAGGACATGCAGCATGCGCCGCGCGTCAGGGCCTCCGGAGCATCCCCCGGCGGGTGCGCCCGCCCCGCCGATATACCCCAGGCTTTCCAGACGGGCACGCGTTTCAGGATCCGGAAGCTGCGCGGGAACGGGTTGACCGGGTTGCGACGAAACCCTGGGGGAGAGTGAGGCGGTGGCATCCTCGAGGCGCGCCTCCAGACGCTGACGGTCGGCCGCGCGTTGCAGGGCAAGGTCGTTCGCTTCGATGGGATCGGCCTCGAGATCGTACAGTTCAACCCCGGCTCCGCGCAGCAGTTTCATGTCTCTCTCGACAATCGCCTCCAGGGGGCTCCAGCCGAAGTTCAGGCAGGGCATTCGGGTCTCGGCCAGGATCGGGCGGTCGGCATTGCCGCCCGCGCCGCCGGCGCGGGCCAGCAGGTTTCGGCCCGGCAGGCGGGGCGGGACTTCAAAACCGGCGGCCGACAACAGCGTGGGAACCACATCCAGGGTAGAGACCGGCTCGGCGCTGCCGCCCTGCCGCGGGACGCCGGCACCCGAGAGGATGAAAGGAACTCTCAGGACCGCTTCGTAAAGGAAAACTCCGTGCGTTGCCTCTCCGTGCTCACCGAGTGACTCACCGTGATCTCCGACCACGGCGAACAAAACCTGTTCGCCGAGAGGTGAAGATCTGACGAAGTCGATGAGCCGGCCGATCTCCTGATCCATGTACGCCACCTCGCCGTCGTAGGGAGACGCTCGAAAGCGGGCGTCGAACGGGGGCGGCGGGGAATAGGGTGTGTGCGGATCGAAGTAATGTACCCACAGGAAGAACGGTGGCTCGCCGTGATGTTCGATCCAGTCGATGGCGGCCGCGGTCACCGCTCCGGCGCGGCGCTCCGGCCCCTCGATAGTGCTGGACGGCGGATCCATCGTCTGTGGTGCGTCGTAGCTGTCGAAGCCGCGGGCGAGACCGAACTGGGCGTCGAGGATGAAGGTGGCGACGATCGCCGAAGTTGCCCAGCCACGCTCCTTCAGAAGCTCTGGGAGGATCGGGATATCGGCGGCGAGCCGGTACGAGCCATTGTTGTGCACCCCGTGCTGAGCTGGATAAAGCCCGGTGAGCAGCGTTGTGTGGGAGGGAAGCGTCAGGGGCACGGTCGTGCGCGCCCGGGTGAAGTAGGCTCCCTTCCGGGCCAGGGAGTCGAGATGGGGGGTCGGTGCTGCGCCGCCATACACACCCAGGTGGTCCGCACGTGTCGTGTCGAGCGTGATCAGAAGGATCGCACGGGGCTCGATGTTTCCTCGGCCCTGGCATGCGGGCAGCAGCGCCGCCAAAAGCGCCATCGCACATAGCGAAACTAAACAGTGGTGGGCCTGCGTCCGCTCGGAACGATTCGATCTGGAGTGGAAGTCTATTTGGCGCGGCGGTCGATGAGTGCCAGGACGGAGCTCAGGAGCAACGCTCCCAGCCCGAGGCTGACCACCAGGGAGAGAAGGATTACGGAGCCGATAATTAACGGGTCTTTCATGCGTTAGCGAGCCTCCACATTCTTTTGCATGGCTTTCTTCTCCAGCAGGCGCAGCGCATGCGCCGGGCTCAGCTTGCGATCCTGCAGGAGCTGATTCATATGGTGGAGCGCATCGTAGTACCTGTTGCTGATCCCTTTGAAAAAGAGCAGTGCTTCCTCCAGCTTCTCCAGCTCGACGATAATCTCGCCGATGCTCATCTTGTTCTGTGCGACCCGGTCCTTGAACTCTCCCGTGGTACGTAAAACGCCCCGAAAGAGCTGCTCGGCGCGATCTCGGTGTGCCGGCTCCTGGGACAGATAGGCATTCATGCGGCTGATTTCGTCTTCGCTCAAGGCTGGAACACTCCTTACCCGATACGGGAATTGGCAGTGGAACTCTGGGCCGTGACCCGGCGCTCCGAGGTGCGAATATTAACGCATGGAGAATGAAAGTCAAAAATCAAACCGGGATCGCCATTCTCCAAAATGGCAGAGATGGAGTTCATGGAAGAGAAATGGAAGCATGATTTTGGTTGATCCCGTGGCTCCTCTTTCCATACGATCTACTCAGCACCGCTCCTCGTATTCTAGTGGAGCCTGTTTCCAGTCTGGGGGGGCGGAGCAAGGGCTTCCCCGGGCTTCTCTCGGTTCGAAAGGCGGCATTTCCCCTGCCGCGGGAGGTCACCATGCAGGAGCAGTCGAAGGGTAAAGCACTGCGATCCGAAAACAGCCTGCTGCCCAAATGGGACGACGAGGTTGGGGAGGATGGCCTCCATAACCTTGGGAACACACCTGCCGCGCGCGAGAGCATTCAGGACCTGCTCCACTCCATCCCGGATCGGGGAGATCTGGAGCGTCTCTTCGAGAAGAACGTCAGCATCGCTCAGATCGTCGAGCTGCTGGGACGCAACGTCAACCGGAAGGACATCCAGAGCCTCATAGACTCCCAGGATGTTCAGGCTGCCGTGCGCGAGCTGCTCTCCAACCGGCCCGAACTGGATCAATAAGCACCGCGTCCGCTGAGCACAGCGGGGATCGTGCGCAGCAGGATGCGCGCGTCCAGCCCCAGCGACCAACCTTCCACGTACTCCAGATCGAGACGCACCCACTCCTCGAACGGCAATTCGCTGCGCCCGCACACCTGGGCCGGACCGGTAAGCCCTGGCGGCATGCGCAGCCGGCGGCGCTGCCACGGCTCGTAGCGCGCCACCTCGTCCGGAAGCGGAGGCCGTGGCCCCACGAACGACATGTCGCCGCGAAAGACGTTCCACAGCTGGGGCATTTCATCCAGACTGAGGCGACGCAGCCAGCGGCCGAGACGCGTCACGCGGGGATCGGCCCGGAGCTTGAATGCCGCCCCGCCCGCCTCATTGAGCGTCTCGAGCCCGAGACGCTGGCCCTCCGCGTCCACGACCATGGTGCGGAACTTCATCAGCACGAAGCGGCGCCCATTGCGGCCGATGCGAACCTGCCGGAACAGGATCGGCCTGCCATCCACGACCCGCACCGCCAGGGCCACCGCAGCCAGGAGGGGGGAGCACAACACGAGAAAGAAGATCGAGCCGAGCAGATCGAGAGAACGCTTCAGCGCCAGGCCGCGCGGACTCGCGCGCTCCGCCTTGAGCACGAGGGTGGGCAGACCCCAGAAGCTCTCGGAGCGCATCGCGGGGCGCGTGCCCAGACGCGCGTGCGGCTCCACGCGTACCGCCAGGCCGACCTCGCGGCACGCCTCGACAACGGGTGCGAAGCGGACCCATTCAGAGGCGGGCGCCGCCAGGATCACCTCGTCGAGGGCCATGGCGGCGGCCTGCTGTGGCAGGGAGGCCGATCGTTCGTCCTCGTCCGGAGGCCCGTAGAGTCCGAGACACCGCACGCTGGACGAGTCCTGCCGGCGCAGCCAGCGCTCCAGGGCCTGCGCTCTGCGGCCGTGCCCCAGAATGACCACCCGGTGCTCGAAACCGGCCTCGCGCCGGGAGGCGACCAGAATGGCCTGGCGCAGCCACAGCGCCGGCACGCTGAGCGCCAGGTACGTAGAGATGAGCGCGCGGCTGAAGTCGAGCGGGTGAAGGGCGAAGGCGAGGGCCCCCAGAACCATGATCTCGAGCAGGAGCAGGCGGGCGGCGCGGCCCACCATCCTCGATCCCCGTGGTAGCGAGCGCGGGTTCGAAAGTCCCAGCACAGTAGTAAGCCCGGCCCGCAGCGGAGGCGCCACCACGAACCAGGCCAGATAGTGGGGAGCCGCGTAGAGGCCGGTCTCAAAGATGGCGGGCGCGAGAAATGGCAGGACACGATTGCGCAGGACGTACGCCAGGCCGAGACAGAGGGCGGCGCCGGTGAGATCGAGCAGGACGGCCAGCAGGCGCAGGCTCCGGTCGGCGCGCATCAGGTTGCGTTCTCCAGCACCCCGGCGTAAATCTCCTCCAGGTCGTCCACGGACCGATCCCAGTCGAGTAACTTGCGCGCGCGATCCCGGGCCGCCGAACCGGCCGCGCGCAGAACATCGCGGCGCTGCAGAATCTCGTGCAGCCGGCGCGCCAGATCTTCCTCGTCGCCGCTGCGAAACAGAAAGCCGGTCGCGGGCCCGGTACCGTTCGCGCCCAGGAGCCAGCGGTTCTCGGCGATGTCGCTCGCCAGGATCGCACGGCCGGCGGCCATCGCCTCGATCATGGCCAGGGACATGCCCTCCAGCTCGGACGGCAGAACAAACAGACTGCACTCGGCGAGACGCCGGTCGCGTTCCTCAGGGTCGAGCATTCCCAGGAACTGAATGCGTCGATCACCCGCCGCCAGATTCCGCAGGCGTTTCGCGTATCGATCGCGTCCATCCCCGGGACCGGCGATCCAGAGCCGCGCGCTTGCGTCGAGGCTCCTGAACGCGCGTACCAGAAGATGCACTCCCTTCTCTTCGACCAGCCGGCCGACAAAGAGAACGGTCGGAGGGCCGTCCTCCGGGGGCGGCGGGAGAGCCGGGCCGAGCACCACGCCATTCGGCACGCAGCGCACCGGCACCTTCCAGCGTTTCTCCAGAGAGACGGCCAGTGGTTCCGAGACGGCGATCACCTGGCGCGCGCCCGTCACCGCCAGCGCTTCGCTGGCGCGCAGGGCGGTACGCGCCACGGCGCCCCAGCGGCGCCGCATCCAGTCGCGTCCGTGAAACGTGACTACCGAGGGAATCGAGCCGAGGCGCGCCAGCCAGGTACAGGAGGCGGGTCCGGTGGCGTGGAAGTGGATCAGATCGGGTGGATCGGCCAGGCAGGCGAGGGAAGCCTCCACGCAATGCGCTGCCGTCGACCATCCGGGAAGTCCCCCCCAGTTGCGCAGCGGCGTCAGGTGGGCG
>CBEVTG010000071.1:0-7599 GCA_965552745.1 uncultured bacterium | reverse complement strand
CCACCCATTTAGATCGCTCCAGCCCCGGAAGGCCGCAGATGAGGTCGAGGTTGAGATTGTCGAATCCGGCCTCGCGCGCGGCACGCGCTGCGGCATGTACCTCCGGTTCACCATGCAGCCGCCCGAGCGCTCGCAGCGTGGCACCGTCCAGCGTCTGCACCCCGAGGCTGAGCCGGTTGACACCCGCAGCACGCAACGCCTCCAGGTGTGCGACCCGCAGATCCTCCGGGTTTGCCTCCAACGTCACCTCCGAAGGGTTGTGCCACTCGAAGAGGCGGCGCACCGCCTCCACGACGGCTCCGATCTCTCCGGGGTCCAGGCGCGAGGGAGTGCCGCCACCGAAATAGAGCGTGTCGACCTCGCGGGACTGAGAACCTTCCCGCGCCGCCAGCTCGAGATCACGCACCAGCGCCTGGGCCAGCCGGGAGCGCGCGCCGTCGGAAGCATCCGCGAGCGTGAAGAAGTCACAATAGGCGCAACGCCTGACGCAAAACGGCACGTGTGCATAGATGCCCAGCATTTCAGATTCGCTCGACGCTGGAGCGAGGCAGCCACCCGTTGAGTCCGTTCGGCAGCAGAACCTGAACCCACTCTCCCGATTCGTTGCGCACCTGCACCTTGAGCCCCTCGTGAATCGTGAACAGCGTCGCGTGCCCTTCGTCGGGACCGCTGCGCCCCTCCACTTTCACGTCCATGACGATGGCTCCCCTGTCGGAGGACTCGATCGAAACCCTCACCAGGAGCAACCCTCCTGCCGGAACCAGGAACACCAGCAGGACAAGTCCCGTGAAGCGCGCCAGCCGCCGAAGCCGTAGATCGCGCACCGCAATCCAGGCGCACACGGCAGCCATGGCCGGCAAGTAGATCCACAGCAGCAGCCAGGCGTCTCTGTCGGGTCCCACGAGACGGATCCAGCCAGCGTAGGCGTCGGCGATCCAGTGTCGCGTGGCTTCCTCTCGATCGACGAGCCGCTCACGCGCATACTCCAGGTTAAACAGCACGTCCTCGTCCGCCGGAGCCAGGCGCAGGGCGCGCTCATAGTTCAGGATGGCCTGACCCAGCCGCCCCTGTCGGAAAACCGCGTTCCCGAGATTGTAGTAGACCTCCGGCGCTCGGAGACCGTATTCAAGGATGGCGCGGTATTCGAGCTCCGCACCGGAGAAATCCCCCTCCTCGTAGGCGCGATTGGCGGCCTCGAAGCGTTCCTCCACGGGGCCGGCGGCGGCGCCCGATGCGGCTACGAAGATCAGTGCCAGGGCCACCCGGGCCCTCCGGGTCACAGGCGTGTCTCCAGGCTGTCGACGGCGCGCCGCGCCTGCTCGACCAGCTCGGCACGGGCCGCCGGCCGCGCCGCGCTGGGTGCAAACTGCGCACGGTCGCAGGCCTCGAGGCAGCTGCGCACCAGCCCGCAGTCCATGGTTCCGACTCCGGCGCTCGAAAGCACGTTCTCGATCTCCCGGATTGTCAGACCGGCAGCGGACCGATCCAGCTTGTCCGCCACGTATTCGCGCAGGGCCTTTGAGACTTCCTCAAAGAATTGAGCCGGAGAATGTCCTGCCCCGGCGGCCGCGTGCTGAAGAGCGCGACGCGCCCGGCGCGCCGCCCGGCGGCGGCGCAGGGCTCTCGGCGCAGCCTGCCACGACTCCCTTCTCCAGACCGCCAGCACCAGAGCCAGATTGGCGGCCGCCGGAATCGCCAGCGCCGCCAGAAAACCGACCCGCTGGCGCAGGAGACGGGATCGATCCTTGAGCTGTTCCGGCGTGGGACGCAGGTGCCGAATGTCGGTGCGAAGCTCCCTCACCTCGCGCGGCTGCACGCCCGCCACCGTGGTGCCTGCCTGCATTTCACCACGCTCCACCTGCACGCGAATCGGAGTGCTACGTAAGGTTTGGTAGCGGGCGCTGTCGGGATCAAAATACGAAAACTCGATCGACGCGATCTCCTGACTCCCGGGCGCCAGGGGCAGCAGAACGTAGTCCCAGGTCTTGGATCCCTTCAGGCGTTCCCCTTCGATGCGGCTCTTTTCGTCCACCTTGGGATCGTACACCTTGAAGTCAGCCATTTGCGGCAGAGCCGGCTTCCCCACCGGCCGCAGATTTCCCTCGCCGTGGATGCGCACGCGCAGCGCGATGGCGTCGTTGACGCGCGCCTCCTGCCGATCAGGAGATACGTTGAGCCGGTAGTGTCCGACGGCACCGCTGAAGCTGGCGGGTTTCCCCTTCTCGGGGAGCGGCTGGACCTCAAGCACCAGAGGAGAGCTCTTACGATACACGGTCTGTCCCGTCCCGAAGAACAGGCTCTCGAACGGGTCACGACCCGAGCCGCGCACTCCCAGGCTGAACGTCAGGGCGGGTATTTCCAGACGACCGGCTCGGGTCGGGAACAGCGCCTTCTTCAGGACCGTGTACTCGGTATAGCTCTCACCGTCACGCACGGCGCGCCTCCCCGAGGGGTTCGGATCGATCTTCAGATCCTCCACCCAGAACCCGGGATAGGAAGGCGCGTCGGCGAGCTCCAGACCGGTGATGTCCAGCTGCGTGTAAATGCTGTAGGTGACCGTCACCTGCTGGCCGACGAAGGCGCTCTTTCGATCGAGCTCCACCTCGATCTTCACCTTGGCACTGCCGGAGCTGCGCTGCTGGCCCGGACCGCTCAGAGCTGGGCGGGTGGTGCGCCTGCGTCGATCGACGACGGTGCCCTCAACAACCTCAACCTCGATCGGAGCGGTCTGCAGAGTGCCTCCATCGGACATCTTTAGCGTCACCTCGGAGATCTCGAGGGTCCCCTGCCGCAAGGGCTGCAGCACGTAGGTGAAGGTTCGGAACGAGCGCGCCGCACCATTGACCCACTGGAACTGGCTGGAGACGGAGGGGCCGCGTACAACCCGGAAATCATCCATGCGCGGCAGAGTGGGCGCACCCGCGCGTCTGGCACCGCCCCCCTCGATGCGCACCGTGAGAACGAGGTTGTCCTCCGCGCCGATGCGCTTCCGATCCACCTCGGCTGACACGGTTGGCGAATCAGCTGCCAGGGCTGCGCACACCGACAGAGCCGCCATCGTCAGCACCGCAAGACAGAGGTGGTGGAGCCGCCTCCTCACCAGTCTTTGCCTCCGGGCGGCGTGGCGCGTCCCACACGCCGTTGCTTCTCGATGTTGTCCTGCTCCTCCTGCGCCAGCGCTTCCAGCAGGCGCTCCGCCTCCTCGGGGCTCAGCTCTCCCTCCCGGGGCTGCGGCCTGGGCTGGTCCGGATCTTCCGGTCCCTGCTGCGGCGGGCTGGACTGCGGGGACGATTCCTGCTCCTGGTTTTCCTCCTCCTCCTTCTTATCGCCCCCTCCCTGGGGCGGCGGCTGTTCGAGCCGGGCCAGGGCAATCTCGAGATTTCTCTTGGCATCGCGGTCGTTGGGATCGATGCGCAGCGCCTGGCTGTACGCCTGTACCGCCTGGCTGAAATCCTGGGCCATGAAACGGGAATTGCCCAGGTTGTAGAAAACGTCTCGAGCCAGCGTGCCCTCAGCCTTCTCGAGCGCCTTGCCGTAAGCCTCCGAAGCCCGATCGTACGCCTGCTGGCGGTAGAAGACGTTGCCGATGTTGTACTCGATGACCGGACTGCCCGGAGAATCGACCTGAGCCTCCGTGTAAGAACGCAGGGCGCCGTCATAACGAACGCGCCGGTACGCCTCGTTACCCTGCTCGTTGAGGGAACGCGAGGAGGCGGCCCAGACCGGCAGGCTCATCGCCGCCACCATCACCGCAGTGGGCCAGGAGTGCCTCATGTTCGTATCTCTGTTGGGGCGTTGACGCCGCGCCTGCGATCCGCCAGGAACGCCTCCACCCCGAACAGCAGAAGGGCTGCGGCCAGCGGCAACTGGTAGCGGTCTTCCCGCCGTGACTGCTGGCCGGTCTCGAGAGCCTGGCGCTCGAAAGCCGCGATTTCATCGGCCAGGCGGGACACCTCCCTCAGGTCACCGCTCAACCGGTAGTAGCGACCTCGACCAGCACGCGACAGATCAGAGAGCAGCGTCTCATTGATCTGGCTGGTCACCACGCGTCCCTCGGCGTCCTTCTTGTAGCCGCGCAGAGAGCCGTCCGCCGAGCGCACCGGCACCGGCTCTCCGCGCCCGGACCCGACACCCAGAGTGTAGATGACTGCACCCTGATCCGCCGCCTCCCGCGCTGCCCTCAGCGCTTCCTCTTCGTGGTCCTCGCCATCGGTAATGAGGACGATCACCTTGAGGCGCCGGTTGGCGGGACCGAAAGCAGCCATGGAGGTGCTGATCGCCTCCCCCAATGCGGTACCGGCCACCGAAACCCGCCGCGGATCGATGGTATCCATGAACATGCGTGCCGCCTCATGGTCGGGGGTCAGGGGACACTCCACCTCAGCGCTTCCGGCGAAACCAACCACTCCGACACGGTCGAGCGGTAGTCGCTCGATCAACTCCGCCGCAGCTGACTTTGCGCGTGCCAGGCGATTCGGGCGCAGATCCTCCGCCAGCATGCTGTCACTCGCATCCAGGGCAATGATGATGTCGATTCCGCGCACCACCATCGGCTCCAGGCGCATGCCCCACTGTGGCCGCGCCAGAGCCAGGCTGAGCAGGAGCAGGCCCGTGGCGATGAGTATGGTCTTGGTGACTTCGCGCTCCATACTGCGACTGAAAGCCAGGCGCCCCACCAGCTCGGTGCTCAGGAACCGTCTCAGATCCAGTCGGCGCCGGCGCAGCGCCCAGATAGAAAAACCCACCAGGACCGGCACCAGGGCCAGAGCCATCCATCCGAACGGTTCTGCAAAACGCATACAGGTCTCGGTTACGGAATCGTGCGCATCCAGGTGGCGCGCAGCAACTGTTCGAGAACGAGCAGGACGGCGGCCGGCCACAGAAAGAAGGGAAACAGCTCCGCGTACAGCACGTGCTGGCGAACCTTGATGTCAGAGCGCTCCAGAGCATCGATGCGCTCGAAAATCCTCGAGAGTGACTGGCTGTCGGTAGCACGAAAGTAGTATCCGCCCGTGAGCTCTGCAACCTGGGTGAGTGTTTCCTCATCCAGCTCGACGCGCATCATGGCGTACCGCTTGCCGAACATCGGGTCATCAATCGGGAACCGTGCCTCTCCTTCGGTACCGACGCCGATGGAGTAGATTTTGATCCCGTAGGTGCTCGCCAGCTGAGATGCGGTGAGGGGATCCACCTGGCCGCGGTTGTTGCGTCCGTCCGTGAGCAGGATGATGACACGGCTCGTGGCATCCGACCGGCGCAGGCGGTTGACGGCACTCGCCAGTCCCATACCGATGGCGGTGCCGTCTTCGTCCTTGCGCGCCAGATCGATGCCGTCGAGGGCGTCCAGAAGGAGGCCGTAATCGATCGTCAGCGGGCACAGGGTCAGCGAACGGGCCGCGAACGAGACCATGCCGATGCGATCGTGCTTTCTGCCCTCGATGAACCTTGTCACCACCTCTTTGGCCACGTGCAGGCGGTTGCGCGGCTTGAAGTCTTCGGCTGCCATGCTCCCCGAATGATCGATGGCGATGACGATGTCGATCCCCCGCGTCAGAAGTTCTTCCTCACTGTGGCCGGCCTGAGGGCGCGCCAGGGCGAGCACCGCCAGGGCCAGGCCTGCCAGCCGGAGCCCCACGAGGAGCCAGGGGCGCAGGCGGGCGGGCCAGGACTGGTCGAGCCCGTCCAGCAGGCTGAACGAGGGAAAGCGTACGAAGACTCGCCGATGGATCTGGCCCCGGCGGATCAGCCAGACGGCCACGGGCATTGCCAGCAGCAAGAGCAGCCATGCGGGATGCATGAAGCGGAACATGGTGGTTTCAGCCTACGGCTTCCGCCGGCTCCGGCTGGGGCTCCGGAGGCCGGGTCGCTTCCACGAAGGCGCGTGTGCGCTCGAGAGTTTCCTCCGCCTCGGTGCGCGCCGCCTCGTGGCGGGCGAACTTGACAATGTCACATGCCTCCAGCACCCCGCGCACGTCGGAGACCAGACCGCTGCTGAGCCTGGCAGCCCTCATGGAGAAGATGAGCTCCGAGGTCGTGAGCTCCAGCGTCTGTATGTCGTAGCGCCGGTTGAGGTACTCCTTTAACACTTCAACCAGAAGTACATGGTAATCAAGCCATTGCCGTTTGGCCAGGAGGTCGGATCGGGCCAGACGATCCAGCTCCCGCAGGGCCCACTCATGAGGGGGCAGGGCCGCCTCTGCCGAAGCAGCCATCAAGCTCTGAAGCTGCCGCTTCCGTCTCCAGCCCAGGTAGTAGGCCAGGCCCCCTGCGGCCGCCAGCAGGGCCACAGCCGCCACGATCCAGGGCCACAGCAGGCGCGGCAGGCTGTGTGGGTCCTTGAGATCGGAGATCTCCGCTTCTTCGGGGGTCGCCAGGATCGACTCGATGACCAGATTGATCGGAGGTGTCAGTACCTCGCCGGGGACACCCTCCGCCGACCGGTATGGAATGGCTAGGGGCGGAATCTCCACCGAGCCGGGGGCGAATGCAGCGCCGGTGAGATGATCTTTCCGCACCTGGCTCCCTGTTTTGGAGGGCAGGGGCTCCCCGACCTCCACTCCTGACATTTGAAGTCCCCCCCACGCCTCACCGGGGGTCGGCACGCCGACCTCTGTGCCCTCGGCATAGGTGAACGTCAGCGTGATGTACACGGGGTCGCCCACCGTGAAGCTTTCCGGCTCCACTTCGAGCTTCACGGTGACAGGATGAGCCTCATCCGGAGGTTCCTGCAGACGGGCCGTGTCCGGTGCCAGGCTCAACACAACCGCCACGATCACGACTCTGCTGATCTTCACCTGCGGCGCCTGGCGCGAAGCCGGAAGAACTCCACCAGCGCCCGGTCGTATGGCTCGTCCGTGCTCAGAAACACCGAATCGATGCTGGCACGCTTGAGCATGGTCTGCAGGGCCTCGCGTCGGCGTTCCGCCCTGCGCATATACTCGCGCCTCACCGCCCTGCTGCGCGTATCGAAGACCCTCTCCTCTCCGGTCTCAGCGTCGCGCAGGGCTACGAGCCCTACAGAGGGTAGCTCACCTTCGCGCCGATCGATCACCGGAAGCACGATCACATCGTGCCGGCGCGAGGTCTGCATCAGCGAGCGTTCGTACCCCTGATCCAGGAAGTCGGACAGCACAAACACAACCGAGCGCTTGTGGAGGACCCGGTTCAGCGTGTCGAGCGCTGCCGCCAGATGCGTTCCCCGATGCGTGGGCTGAAAGTACAGAATTTCCCGGATCACCCGTAACACGTGCCGACGGCCGCGGCGCGGGGGTAAGTATTTCTCCACTTCGTCGCTAAAGATCAGCAAGCCGACACGATCGTTGTTCTGGATGGCCGAGAAGGCCAGTAGGGCCGCCACCTCGGCCGCCACCTCGCGCTTGAGGTGGCGTGCGCTGCCGAACTCGCCGGAACCACTCGCATCCACTGCCAGCATCACCGTCAACTCGCGCTCTTCCACATACTGCTTGATGTAGGGGTGGCCCATGCGGGAAGTCACGTTCCAGTCGATGGTGCGCACGTCGTCGCCCGCCTGGTACTCGCGCACTTCGGCGAACTCCATCCCGCGGCCCTTGAACACAGAGTGGTACTCGCCGCCCAGGC